>CAZVSL010000313.1:0-7528 GCA_964629935.1 uncultured Calditrichaceae bacterium
TCACGCCGGTTATCCGCATTCAAGGCTTTGCCGAGTGGGTTTTGCTGGCCAAAATACTTTTGCGCCATTGAGCGAGTCAGGACAACTGCGTTCGGCTTATTCAGCGCGGTTTTGGGATCGCCCTTTAAGAACGGAACGGTGAAGACCTCGAAAAAGGTTGAGTCCGCAGAGTAAAATTTCTCCTCGCTGAAAACTTTGTCCTTATAACGCATAACCGGGAAGCCAAAGTTGCGAAAACGAGTTGTCTGCTCGATCTCGGGGAATTCTCTCAGGAGCGTCCCTGCCATGGGCGCGCAGGCTGTCGCCGTATTAAAATCATTCCCGCCGACATTGCCTTTTAAGATGACGCGGTAAATTCTGTCGGCTTTCTCGTGATGCCGGTCATAGCTCCATTCTTCCTGCACATACAGCATGATGAGCAAACAAGCAGTGACGCCGATGGCCAGACCGCTGATATTGATCAGAGAAAAACCTTTGTATCGAAATAGATTTCGAAGCGTGACTTTGAGATAGTTCTTGAACACGATTGTTCTCCTCAGATTTTAGGGTCACAAGAAAGATTCTGGTATTGGTCAAATTGGACAGCTATGGTTGCGGCAATGTTGCGGTGAAATCTACGAGGGCGCGGTTGTGAAGTTTCGTGGATGAAACGGGCCAGCGACTTTAGACCAACATGGGAGACAGGAAAACTTGAATCAAAAAACTACACTTTTAGCCTGAACTTCCAACTTAGAATAATCTCACGGCCAGACCAAAGTTTGGCCGGAATTGGAAGGTATTGGCTTCGTCCAGATTTATCATGGATATGCCGGCATGGAATTCAAATCCCTGGCCAAGTCCAAAATGTGAGTCGACTCCCACCCACATTTGGCTATAGTTGTTATAGATGACATATATCCCGAGAGACGTATTCAGGGGTGAGAACTCTGCACTGCGAAAGAAGCGTATGCCGGCGCCGTAATCATCCGGCGCAGTTATAACTTGTTTTAAGGTCAGAGTAAATTTGGTATGTTGGTTGACAAAAAGAAATGTGATGATGCCCAGCTCATTGAATATGACATCTTTCATGCCCCAGCCTTCGCGGTAGCCGTCTTCAAATTCTTTCAGCAATCCAATGCCGCTGGCCAGCAATCCCGCCATTATTTTGGGGCTACGGACATCAGAATCGCGCAAAAGATCATAAAGGCCCACCGCAAGGATACCACTGCCGGTGAAGTGTTGCGCGTTGGTGAAATCGAAACGGTCATCTTCCTTGAGCTTAAATCCGCCCTGCCTGGGATGCTTGAATATGAAGTTTTGTGCTGACACACTTGTGGAGAACGCGGCCATAAACAGAAAGACAAGAAGGCGCCGCGTAACCGTTGGTCTGTATATGTTCCCCATAGCTCCTTAATCCCGAAGAAAGACGATCATGGAATGAGCCAGCGAACCGGAATAGTCGCTTGTGAATGATGTCCCCTCTACTTGTTAAGATGTAGTAACATTCTTTTGCATTTGAAGAATTGTTACTTTCAGAAAAACTAAAATTATGGTTTGAAAATATCAAGCGCATTGCGTAAGTTTTTGCCCTTAAATTAGCGACTACTGGGTAACTTGCTGACTTGGTATGTAAAAAAGAAAGGAAAGTAAAATGGCAAAGCAGGTTGTTGCAACGCAAAAGGCGCCTCAGGCGATCGGACCCTACTCACAAGCAGTAAAGGCAGGCGCTTTTCTGTTTATCTCAGGGCAGATTGCACTCGATCCTGAAAGCGGCGAGATGGTGTCCGCAGATGTGGAAGCGCAGACCGAGCGAGTCATGCAGAACCTCAAGGCCGTTCTTGAAGCCGGCGGGGCAGCGCTTGAGGATGTGGTCAAATGTACCATATACCTGAAGGATATGTCTGACTTCGCGACAGTCAACAAAACGTACGCCAGGTTTTTTGGTGACAATCCTCCGGCGCGTGCGACCGTAGCAGTATCAACCCTGCCCAAGGACGCGCTGGTAGAAATTGACGCGACTGCCTATTCCGGATAGCTTAGCCTTGAGTGTTTGCGAACCGGGCATTTTGCGCTCAAAAATCGAGGATATGAGCTCTTAAGAACAGATTCGGTGTTCAGGCGTCAGTGCAGTCCACACGGAGTACAGTATACCGGGACTAAAACTTTGAGCTTTTGGGTTAAAAGCATTGAGGTTTAGATCACGATTTACTATATTTTATGTTTTGATTTTTGAAACTTAACGTCACCAACACAGTACGCCTTTCTGTTATGACATTTGTATTGCGAATTGTAGGCAAAAAGGTCCACCATTTCTTTTATCATCTCGGTTGTTTTGGCGACATGCTCTACCAGACCGCCAAGTCTCTGAATGACATCCGAACCTATGGCAGTCTTGTTGGCGAGCAAATGATGCGCATCGGCATTCAGTCGATTCCCATCGTGGTCTACATCGCGGCGTTTGCCGGTATGGTCACCTCAATCCAAAGCTCTGAAAACTTTGACCAGTTTGTACCTCCATACCTGATCGGTTTTGTTGTGGAGAAAAGCGTTCTGCGTGAACTCGCGGCTGTGTTGACGGCCCTGGTTCTGGCCGGGCGCGTGGGCGCTTCTATTGCGGCTGAGATCGGCACCATGCGCGTCACCGAGCAGATCGATGCCCTTGAAACCCTTGCCTTCAATCCGGTTTCATACTTGATCGTGCCGCGCATGATTGCCGGCACCGTCATGTTTCCGGTGCTCACCATTTTCGCTGCTCTTATCGGCGTGATTGCAGGGTGGTTGACTTCCATCATGGTCATGGATGTCTCGAGCGTGGAATTTTTCAAGGGTGCGCGGGCTTATGTCGATAACAAGGATTTTGTTTTACCGATGGCGAAATCTGTTTTGTTTGGTGCGGCCATCACGTTAATCGCCTGCTATCAGGGTTTTAATTCCAAAGGCGGCGCTGAAGGCGTGGGTTCGGCTGCCACCAAGGCAGCGGTTACGTCCTGCCTGATGGTGCTGTTTCTGGATTTCCTGATTGCGGCTTTAATCTTGTTCAACTACTAAGACAATGATCGAAATAAAGGATCTGCATAAAAATTTCGAAGACAATGAAGTTCTGCGCGGGGTCAATCTGACCATCGGCAAAGGACATACGACGGCCATCATCGGCAGCAGCGGCTCGGGCAAGAGCGTACTGCTTAAGCATATTATGGGTTTGATGAAGCCGGACGAAGGCTGTGTCTTTCTCGAAGGCGTGTGCGTAACCGAGCTTTCATACAACGAGCTAAAATCTATCCGCAAGAAGATGGCGATGGTGTTTCAGGGCGCCGCGCTTTTTGACTCCATGACCATTGCTGAAAATGTGGGTATCGGGCTTTACAATCACACTCGTCTTTCGCACGAAGAGATCCAGGAGCGTGTCACCCGCTGTCTCGCGGAGGTTGGTTTGCACGGCATCGAACATCTGTCGCCGGCGGAGTTGAGCGGCGGCATGAAAAAGAGAGTAGCTATTGCACGCGCAATCGCCATGCAGCCTCAGATTCTGCTTTACGATGAGCCAACCACGGGCCTGGACCCCATACGCGCGAACGCAATCAATGACCTGATCGTAAACCTGCAGGACAAGCTGGATGTCACCTCTATTGTGGTAACGCATGACATGAATAGCGTGAAACGGGTGGCAGACTATGTCGCATTCCTGCACAAGGGCCGTATCCATTTCGAAGGTACCGTCGAAGAGTTGGAAAACTCGAGTGATACCGTATTGCGCAATTTCGTCGAGGGCATCGACGAAATTGAAGCTATTGAGGATTTTGAAGAAAGTCATGCAGCATAAGCATACATAGATGAGGAGCAACGTTCAATGAGAAAAATCGGAGCTGAAATCGCCGCTGGCGTGGCGATTTTTCTGGCTTTTGTGATTTTTGTTACCGGATTCCTATTCCTGAAAAACATCGGGTTGAAAACAGGAACTTATAAGGTAACCATCCGCTTCAGTGACGTAACCGGTCTGGAAAAAAGCGACCAGGTGAGCGTCTCCGGATTGACCATCGGCAAGGTTACAGGGTTTGAGCTTGACAGGCTGGATGTGCTCGTAACCGTGCAGCTAGATTCCGAGATCGAGCTTCCGAGAGATTCACATGCGCGAATCCTGTCTTTAGGAATGGTAGGGGAAAAGTTCATTGATATCGTTCCCGGCAACGCCGCGGAAACGCTGCAGGGCGGGGATGCCATCACAGGAAAGGCGGCAAGCGATTTCTCCGAGATCACCAATTCAGCAGAGGGCCTGATGAAGCAGGCACAGGACCTGCTTGTAAATATTCGGGCGACATTCGATAATGTATTGGACGAGGCCACGCAGAAGGATGTGAAGGCAAGTTTGCATCATATAAACAACCTGTCTTCGGCACTGGACCAGAATACGGCGCACATGGACCGAACGTTGGCAAACCTGGACGAGCTATCCACAAATCTTAACGCCGTGTTGTCTGAGCGCCGGGGGAAAATCGAAAACTCCATCGACAATATGCATGCTGCGACCGGCAAGCTCGATGGCCTGACGAAGAAACTTGATGAATCGCTGACAAGCGTGCAAACTCTGCTCAACAAGATCGAGAATCAGGAAGGCGCAGTGGGCAAAGTGATTGCCCGCGACGAGCTTTACAACGATTTTCGCAACCTGACCGCCGAGCTCGACGCATTGGTGCAGGACCTCAAGAAGCGCCCGCAGAAATATTTGAATCTTGGCTTTATAAAAGTATTTTAGGATGTGGCAATCTACATAGCGCCAGGTTCTATAAAAACAGTGAATACTCTTTCGAAGTTTGCCAGGTTATGTTTTGACACCCGCGTTGGGGTCTCAGGAAGTCGCCAGATTGAGGGTAATGCAGTTATAATAGTTGAATAATAAGTCTTGCTTCAATTATACGGAGGCCGGATATTGGGCGAGCTGTAAGAAGAAAATAATGGGGACAGTCTTAATACAACCGAAGAAGACTACGACAACGGAACCGATTTTACCGACTGGTCGGGACTGATCATGAAGAAGGAACCGGAGCCGAATACGATACCGAAGCCGAATAGCTGTTAGGGCTGTCCCATATTACTTGCCTACCCTGAATTTCACCTCCAGTTTTCGCGGAACGGACGCACATCATTTCGGTGTGCGATTTTTTATTATATCCACAATGCAACATTTAATCGTGCAACATGTCCTGTATGCTGAGCGTATTAGAGACGCGATGAATCGAAGGCGCAATGCGAGCAATTGAAACCATAAACCTCACAAAAGAATTCAACCGGGGTAAACTTAAAGCGCTGGACGATGTCTCTTTGACCGTAAATACGGGACACGTCTTTGGCTTGCTGGGCCCCAATGGCGCCGGCAAAACTACTTTGATCAAAATCCTCCTCGGCATTCTTTATCCCACTTCCGGGTCTGTGGCGCTCATGGAACAACCGGTCAATACCATTAGAGTTAAGGAAAAGATAGGCTACCTGCCTGAGAACCATCGCTATCCCGATTTTCTGCGCGGCGGCGAAGTGCTGACCTACTATGGACGGTTGGCTGGTCTGAATCGCAAGGCCATCAACAGGAAAAAAGAGCAGTTACTCAAGCTTGTCAACATGGAGAAGTGGGAAAACACCAAGCTGCGTAAATACTCCAAAGGCATGCTGCAAAGATTGGGACTGGCCCAGGCCATGATAAACGATCCTGAGTTGCTCTTCCTGGATGAGCCAACAGACGGCGTCGATCCTATCGGTCGCAAGAAAATTCGCGATATCTTGCGGCGCTTACAGGAAGAAGGCAAGACCATTTTTCTCAACTCGCACTTGCTTTCCGAAGTCGAGATGACCTGTGATGAGGTGGCGATCCTGGACAACGGCAAGTTGATACGGAGCGGTACTGTGCAGGAGCTCACCTCGCCCTCCAGGACCTTTCGTTTCGAGACCTCAACCATTGGCGATAACATGGTGGCAGCCCTCAGACAAATGGCGCTCAATCTCGCCGTGGAGAATGGCGCGCTGCACGTGACCTGTGCTGACCAACAGACGCTCAACAAGATCATCGACTATCTGCGCCAGCATGACGTGGATATTCGGTCTATCGTGCCGCACAAGCAAAGTCTGGAAGAAAGTTTCATCGAAATTTTGAAAAAAGATATTATCCATTGATGAAGACCTTTGCCAAAATCCACGCCCTGGTTGCGCTCACGTTTCGTGAGTCGTTCGCTAAGAAGACGTTTATTACTTTCTTCGCCCTTTCTACTATCTTGCACCTGTTCTTTCTTTTTGCGCTGAATGTTGATGTTGTGGATGCCGGGTTTGCCATGGTCAAAGTGTTAGGCCAGGACGTCAGCGACGCCAGCACAATCGACGTTAAGGAGATGCTGGTTGGCATTCAGTCTGTGATTGCAACAGTGGTATTTGCCGGCGGCATTTTTCTCTCTATCTTTGCGACTGCAAGCCTCGTTCCAACCATGCTCGAGAAAGGCAATATCGATCTGCTGATATCCAAACCGCTTTCACGTACTCAGATTCTGCTGGCGCGTTACATCGGCGCGCTCTCGATCATGGTGTTCAATGTCACCTATCTGGTTGGCGGCACCTGGCTCATCCTATCGGCCAAGACCGGTATCTGGTATGTTCCTTACCTGTATTCGATTCCCATGGTTATGGTGGCGTTTGCCATTATTTATGCCCTTATGTCACTGGTCGGCGTAGTTACCAAAAGCGCCGGCGTAACCATCATGATTGCCTACTCGCTGTTGTTCTTTAGCCCGTTTTGGGAGCAAAAAGATACTTTGTATGCCGTGCTGACCAGCAAAATATATTACTATGTCTTGGAGGGGATCTACTACGTCCTGCCCAAGACATTCGAATTGGGCGAAATCAATCAAGCCCTGGTGATGGGAAAACCGGTTACGACCTGGATGCCGCTGTGGTCCTCGGCTATCGCCGCAGTTTTCATATTTACGACCGCAGTTGTCATCTTTAACCGGAAAGATTTCTAATCCTACAGGAGGTAACCATGTTTGGCAAAAGCGCATATATATTTCTATTCGCATTCATTTTGCAGGGGGCAGCGTGTTCAGACGCAAGTCCGCCTGAAGAGGCGAAAGAACCGGCCATGGCAAACAGAGTTGACTATCTGACCGTGATTCCGGAAAAAACCAACATGTTGTTCTATGCCAATTTACAGGAATTAAGGAAGACGCCTCTGGGCGAAGACTTTAGAGCCGAGTTCGAAAAGAACCTGCACGATGGCGACGATCGCGATTATCAGGAGTTTGTTGCCAGGACCGGCATCGATCTGCGTGAGGACGTTCATGAAGTGTGGTTTGGCGGCTTTTCAGAACAACAACGCGACGTCGAGGGCGGCGTCATCGTTACGGGTAAATTTGATGAAGGCAGAGTCATCGACTATATCCGCGAGAAAGAGCCGGGCAAACTCGAAGAACGCAGCTACCGCGGCCATACGGTCTACATCTTTGACAAGGATGAGCATGAGATGACATTCCCGCAGCAAAATGTGGTCGTCATGGGTAAGGGCGCGTGGGTGACT
>CAZVSL010000314.1:0-7510 GCA_964629935.1 uncultured Calditrichaceae bacterium
CAGCCGGAATTCAAATGAGGTCGCCACTCCGAAATTGCCGCCGCCGCCGCGCAAGGCCCAGAACAGGTCCTGGTTTTCGTCCTTGCTGGCAGTGACCAGCCGTCCATCAGCCAGAACGACGTCGGCGCTGAGCAGATTATCGATAGTGAGGCCGTATTTGCGCGTCAGATAGCCGTGGCCGCCGCCCAGAGTCAGACCACCGACGCCTGTCGTGGACATGATGCCGCTGACTGTTGCCAGACCAAAGGCATGCGTGGCGTGGTCGACATCTCCCCAGGTGCAGCCCCCTTCGACACGCACAGTTTTGTTGTCGGGATCGACGCGAATGCCCTTCATTTTGGCAAGATCGATGACCAGGCCATCCTGCACCAATGCCAGGCCGGGACCGTTGTGGCCGCCGCTGCGAATGGCCGTTTCCAGGCCATGCTCGCGGCCAAATCTTACCGCGGCAATCACGTCTGCGACATTAGCACATTGGGCGATAAGGCGCGGGCGCTTGTCGATCATGGCGTTATAGATGGTCCGCACTTCGTCGTAGTCGGCATCCTGCGGCTGAACCAATCGGCCGCGCAGGCCTTCAGAAAACTGTTGTATGGTTGTTTTCTCTATCATGGCTTTCTCCCTCTGTTTGGTGGGTCAAAATTATGCTTTGCACTTCGTGCGTTTAGAAAATTGACGGTTGCTGCAATATAAGCTCAGGCAGGCTTACTATTCTAACACACCTGATTCAAAGAATAGCAGATTTGATTCACATTGATGGGAAAGGTGAGGGAAAACTTGCGAGAGATAAGATCAATCTATGGCGCGCGCATAATCCGAAGGCAGGATGCCAAATCGTTCCTGGAAGCACTTTGAAAAGTAGGATGGGCTCCCAAAACCGGTTTCAAATGCAATTTGTGAAATATTATTGTGCTGCATTTCGATCAATTCGATTGCCTTTCTTAATCTGAATTCCCGCACAAATTCGTTCGGAGAAAGGTGGGTCAGAGACGTGATCTTACGGTATAATTGCGAGCGGCTCAACCCCATTTGCCTACTGAAGTCATCTACATCAAACCCTTCTTGGTTCCAGACCCGCTCTACAATGTCCATCAATTGGTTCAGGAATTTTTCTTCCATCGGATTCAATGTTCTTATCTCATCATCTGATGAAATCTCCGGAGTCTTGGGGACATAGTGTTCTTTCACTGTCGATGATGCGACGACCTGACCCTGGTTGGCGATATAACACAAGCGTCTGGCCAATTGAATGGTTTCTCCGAAAAGACTGTTGTTATCGGTTACAGGAAAGCCGGCGCTCAAACCAATTGCCACCCGCACACTGGCGCCAGAAGTTTGGTTGTTATGTGCCTCACAACGCTTTTGTATGTCGATAGCACAGGCCATACAGTTGGAAACTGAGTCGAACGAGCCGAGGAAACCAGCGCGACTCCGCCTTATTTCTCTGCCATTATGTTGTTTGAAAGCTGCTTGAATGAAATTATTGTGCGTACTGAAATAGTCGAAATCCGCTTGCCCGAGTCTTGCCGTCATCAAAGCAGCGTCCTGCAACTCCGTGACCATGATGGCTCGGAAAGCTGGCTCTTCGACAATAGCAAGATCGGAATCATCAGTCGTTGCGGAAGATTCAGGATCTTCGATTCTGCCCAAAAAGGCTTCAACCAGGTTACTTTTGACTTCGATTATGTGATTGGGGATCAATCCATGTGAGTGCTCATGCAACTCTTCCACGGCCCTTTTCTCCGGAGCCTCGATCAGGCAAAAGGCAAGGCCTCTCTTTTCATCATACCAGTATGTCAAAGCGCGGCAACCGTACTGGTGCTGAATCTCAAGGTCCTGCTTATGCCCTTCGGCGACATCCATGGCAGTTAAACCGGGAATGTCATGACGGTCCATGAAGATTGGCATGTTTTATCCTGTGTATTACTATTATGTTCGTTCTAAATGGGATAGCTCAGAATTCCAAAGTGACGGGTACCAAAATTTCAAAAATCTTCGAATAACAAGATACAAACCTGGCTATCGTAGCTGGAGTTATTTAACGGTTTGTTTAGGTCAGATGCAAGTAAAAAGCCTCGATCAGGCTATTCAACGCGACTCATTCAGCTTCATCCAAGATTGATAGCAGTGGCAAACAATGTCGCCAATCCCAGGAAACTAAGAAATCCCACCACGTCTGTAACGGTCGTCAGGATTATCGAAGATGACTGCGCCGGATCCTGGCCAAAGGCTTTGAGGACGATCGGGATGACCGCGCCGGATAATCCGGCGATGGCCATAGAAAACACCATCGCCACGGCGATCACAACAGCCAGGCCGAAGGAATCGGCCCAGAAAAGCACAATCAGTGAAGTGGTCAGGGCGATGGCACAACCATTTATACAGCCGACGATAATCTCCTTGCGCGCCACGCGAAACCAATGGCGTGTACGAATCTCACGCAAAGCCAGACCGCGCATGGTCACGGCCAGGGCCTGGGAGCCAGAATTACCGGACTGTCCGGCCACCACTGGCAAAAACACGGCCAGCACAGTGATCCTGGCGATGGTCTCCTCAAATATCCCCACAACCGCCGCCGCCAGAAAAGCCGTAGCCAGATTGATTTCGAGCCAGGGAAGTCGCTTGCGAATGGCAAACGAGACTTTCGAGAGGGCGCGTTCATCACGACCGGCGCCAAACATGGCCTGTACGTCTTCGCTGGCATCCTGCCTGGCAGCGGTGACCAGAGTATCGTAGCGAATAATTCCAAGCAGTTTTCCCTCGATATCCACAACCGGAAGGCTGATCAGCTTGCGCTCTTCCAGAAGCTGTACCACATCTTCCAGCGGAGACATAGCCTGGATAGTCACAGGTTCGGTGTGGATCAGGCTACCAAGCCGATCATCCGGCTGGGATAAGGCCACTTCCTGCAGGGGCACCATGCCTGCCAGTCTGCCATCAGCCTCCACGACATAAATATGCAAAATCCGCCGGTCGCGGGTGGCGCGGATTGTTCTCAGCGCATCCTCAACGCTGTCATCGGGATCGAAGGCTAGCACCCGGCTCTCCATCAGATGGCCGGCGGTCTCCGGCGGGTATTGCATCAATTCCCTTAGTTCTTTGGCAATGTTGTCTGGTAGTAGAGATAGCTGTTTTTCTATGACTTCATCATCGAGGCGGGCCAGTAATCTGCCGCCAAGCGATGGGTCAAGCGTTGCAAAAAGCTCCGAGAAGAAATGCTCGTCCATGTGCCCGACCAGGTTTGCGGCGGTCTCAGCGTTCAGGCGGGCATAGATTTGCGTGGCGCGGCTGATCGGCTGTGCTTGCAAATGCTTCAAAATGTCTTCAAGAGCAAATGAATTCAGCAATCTAGCCGCTTCGCCGGGATAAAGCTGAAAGAATCCCTGTATCAAGGACCCGGCGGCGGTTGAAGATGTCTTTTGCATGCAACTATCTCGCTTTTTATTGCTTGCCAGAATTATGTTTTAGTGGCGTCGTGGTGCTGCGCACAAAACCGTAGAGTCCAATTTTATAAAGCTCGCCAAGCGCGGCGCTGGTTGTTTGTGCATGGCGTGGCAGGATGCTTTTCTTGTTGTCTTTTTCGATCCGGCGAAGCGTCTCGTAGTGAATCGCACCTATTAAAATACCTATGTTATCCACTACCGGCAAAGCATGATATTGCTGCCATGCGGGATGATTGAGAATGGCCTGAAAATCAAGGTCTGCGGATAGCCGGTCCACACTTGTAGACATCACCGTGGGAAGTGGGTCACCGGGTCTGGCCAACATCAGTTCCCGCAAGGTAATAACACCCGTTAGCTCCTGGTTCCGGCTTACAATATATAGATAATAGATTGCATTCTCCGGGCGCTCTTGTACCCGCTGCAGTGCCTCTTTGATGGTAAGATCATCCGGTAAAGTGAGCACCTTAGGATCGGCCAGAGCGCCGGCCCGGTCTTGCGGGTAGTGCAACATCCTGCTGAGGGGTATGGAAACCTCTTCTGCTACCAGGCGCAGGATTGCCTCCCGTACCTCCTTATTGACCTGCCGCAGAAAAATAGACCCGATCTGCAGGGGAAGCCTCTCAACTATTGCTGCAGCTCGTGTGGGATCAATTATCTGGAGACACCTAACGGCGGTATAGCGCTCCAGATGGCTAAAAGTGTCTACGGCAAGAGAGACGTGAATTTCCTGCAGAAGTACAGCGATTTCCTCACTCTTCTGACGTTCCAGTATACGTGCAGCATCCGCCGGATGGTGTCTGATGAAACTTTCCACGATGATCCGATCACTGTTCATGTTCTGGCTCCTTCCCGCTTCAGCAACGTGGAGGTGTCCTCACTAAATTTCTTGGCCGGAACAGATACCTGCCCCTCGGTTGTTTGCAGGATGACCGCCGTGGGCGTGATTTGAATGATCTGTCCTTCGATGTCTCCGATCCTGATGGTTTGGCCTTCCCGGTAGCGGCTTTGCAGGTAGTACGAAGCGAGAATATTGCTCACGGAAGTTCGGGCGCCCAACGCGAAGGACAGCGCCGCACCAAAAAGAATGGCTGCCAGCACGATATCGATGAGGTCGGTCAGTATGGCGATTTCGATTCCGATCTGGTCTACGGCTATTAAGATGGTTATCAAGAGTATGGTGTATTGCGCGATTCTGCCCAACATATTTCCGTACAGCAAACCTGCTGTTGTAGAGGTGGTGGTAATCAGATCATACAGTAGCCTGCCGCCCACAATGCCGAGAAAAATGATCATTACGGCAATCAGGATATTAGGCAGGTAGCGCACCAGCCCGCTTAGCCAGGTGGTTATGATTGGCAGGCCGAGCACTTCTGTGGCAGCAGTCAAAAAGAAAATGATGATGACCCAATAAATTAGCTTTGCCGCCAGCAGGCTGGAACGTTCCAGCCGCACCTGTTTGAGTCCGCTCTGTACTCTTCGGTTGGTGATGAACCGGTCCAGATTCTTGATAACACGATTTACCAACGCCTGGATCAAACGGGCGATCACAATACCGATAAGGACGATTAGAATCGCCAAAACCAGTTTGGGTATAAAGGCGATCAAATTCTCTTTAAACTGAGCGAACAGTGTGCCCAGGTCTTCGGGGAATTGTTCATAGCTCATGGCTTTTCACCTGTATTTCCTGAATTCCCTTTCAACTTCACCTCATACAAATCCGTGCGCCGGTCCAGCCAGTTCAGCGTTGTGCCGATTCTGCGGTGGCGGCGCAGGGTCTCGAGGTCGACGTTGTGAATCACGACGGTCTCCACGCCGGGGACGCACTCAGCAGCGATGCCATCGCGCGCAAACACAAAATCCGAGGGCGTGAGTATGGCGGACTGCGCGTACTGCACGTCCATGTTTTCTGCCTGCGGCAGATTGCCCACGGTGCCGGCGATGGTGACAAACACGTGATTCTCGATGCAGCGGGCCTGAGCGCAGTAGCGCACACGCAGGTAACCGTGGCGCTCATCCGTGCAGAATGGTACGAAGATGAGTTGCGCGCCGGCCTCAACGGCCAGTCGACTCAACTCCGGGAATTCGACGTCGTAACATATCTGGATGCAGATTCTGCCTTTGTCCGTTTCAAACACTTCCAGCTTGTCGCCCGGCTCAACGCCCCACCAACGCCGCTCATTGGTCGTGATATGCAATTTGTACTGCTTGCCGATTTCGCCGTTGCGTTTGAACAGATAGGCGATATTATGCAGCCGGTCGTGTTCCACAGTGAAATGCGTGCCGCCGATAATGTTGACATGATAACGCACGGCCAGGTCCTGAAACAGCTCGAGATATTGTGGCGTGAATTCCGCCAGCTTGCGCGCGGCCATGTTTGGCCGCTTGGCCTCGATAAAAGAGAGGAGCTGGGTGGTCAGCAGCTCAGGAAACAACACAAAGTCGCTCTTGTAGCCGGAGGCCACATCGACGAAGTATTCGCACTGGTTGGCAAACTCCGCAAAACTATCGATGCTGTGCATCTGATACTGCACCGCGCAAATGCGTACGGGCCGCGACGACAGGTACTTCTTGTCCGGCTCCGGATGATAATCGATGTTCGTCCATTCCAGCAACGTGGCATAGCCTTCCGACTCCTCATCCGCGTCCATATAATTACGAATCAGACGCTTGAGCACGAAGCCGTTTGCCAACTGCGCCGTCAGCACCGGATCATAGATGGCCTTGTTGGTGACTTTTTCGACGTACTCGCGCGCGCTCATTTTGTCTTTGTATTTCGAATAGTTGGGCAGCCGGCCGCCGATGACGATGCGCATCAGGTTGCGTTCACGCACGAGCTGTTTGCGCGCATCGTAAATGCGTCGCGCCAGCTTCATGCCGCGAAAATCCGGATGCACCATAATTTCGATGCCGTAGAGCGTGTCACCCTCCGGATTGTGATTGGAGATATTACCGTCGTCAGAGATTTGCTCCCAGCTATGGTCTTGATCATACAGATCAATATCGACGATCAAGCTGCCGGAAGAGGCGACAATCTTGCCCTCATATTCCACGCAGATCTGGCCTTCGGGAAAGGTCCCGATCTGATTCTTGATTTCATGCTCTTCCCAGGGCACCATCTTGTGCGGGAAGCAGAGCTTTTGCAGCTTGACGACTTGCTTGTAGTCGTCGATCTTCAAAGGCCGCACTTTGAGCCGTTTCTGAAATTCGTTGAGGTCGATTTTTGACATCGGTCTTATCGCTACCGGTTAGTTCAATTTGTGTTTACAACAGGCAGGTATTCAAGATACGACTTTTGTGGGGCTTAGTCAACCAATGGCAAGACGCTGGCAAGGGATTCCGATATCTTTGAATTCAGCCTGACCGCAAATCGTCTTACTTTAAAGCCGCATTTTGTAAATCTCACTTCCGAAGACAGACAGTTGTTTCGCGCGTTCAGAGCGGAAGAACAGAGGTAAGTCAAGCCCACTTTTTTGGATTCGGCATGGCTCCGCCCTGGCGAGCCCCGGCAGCAAGCGCTGGCTGCGAAAGTTGAGCGTCCGAAAAGAGAAGACGGCGCCATTGTCGGCACGGTCGAAGACTTTCACCTGGTGTCCTTGCGCCAGGAGGTCTATCCGACTATTCTGATGCCGGGCCAGGCCGGGCAATATGATTATCTTTCCGTGCGGATCGCGCTGAACGATGTCGCCGGCACGCTGGCACACATCGAACGCACCTGGCGCGAGCTGGTGCCGGATTATCCTTTCCAGTACTTTTTTCTCGATGATAGTTTTGCAGAGCTCTATGAGGAAGATCGCAAACTGGCGAATATCCTGCTAAGCTTCTCCTCATTGGCGATCTTCGTGGCCTGTCTCGGTCTGCTCGGACTGTCTACTTTGATGGCGGAGTTTCGCACAAAAGAGATCGGCGTGCGCAAAGTTCTGGGCGCCTCGGTGGGAACATTGGTTTTTCTGATGTCGCGCGACTTCACGAAGTGGGTGCTGCTTGCCAATGTTATCGCCTGGCCCCTGAGTTTTTGGGCCATGCGCAGTTGGTTGCAGCGGTTTGCATTTCAGACGGAATTAGGACCC
>CAZVSL010000315.1:0-7510 GCA_964629935.1 uncultured Calditrichaceae bacterium
GGTCGCCATGGGTTTCTTTGTACAGATCCGGATCGCTGCCGAGATAGCCGAGGTCTGCCGGATAGAGGCATTTGAACAGATCGCCATCGTTGTTACCAAATCGCGACCTGACGAAGTTCTCATCTATATGCTCGACGTTGATGTACAGACCGAAATATTCATCATTGATGTAAAGCTCCACATGATTAGCACGCGAGCTGGGCACGTCCATCTCCTTAAACAAATCCCAGGACAGTTTTGAGCGGATGATCGATGGATCGTTGTGCTCGCCATTAATATTTAGCTTCTCAAAGCCGCGGTACTTCCGTCCCGGTTCGAAGCTATTGATGGAGATTTTGAAGGACTTTTTGCGCGAATGGCGGGATGTGTTGCCCCGCAGACGAAAGCCAACATTGTCGACCGTGTCCTGAATGCTCTCGGTGCTAAAAATGAACGTCGCCGGGTATTCATGGTCGCTCGTGGCATTCTCCGGGTCCAGGATGGCCGCCAGCGAGTCAGCATCGATTAGAATGCGGATGATTGGGATGGTGCTATCATCATAAACCGGGTTGGGCTCGAGCTGACCGAAAGAAACAGCCGTGTAGAAAAGCGTACAAAGGACAAACAACAGTGATGATATAGACTTGCCGATTGTTCGCATGTTTGTCTCCAGGATCTTGATGAGCTATGGAACGATGCCGAATATAAGAAACTGATTTCTGGATAGCAACTGCTCTGATTGGGAGAGAATGGAGGGGTCGTCTGCATGTACTCAGGCAGGAGCACAGGCTTTACGACAAAGGAGAGATGAACGGGCGCAGAACGCGCCCCTTCGGTTATTCGAACAATTTCAGATATTCGCCATATCCTTCTTTCTCGAGGTCTTCTTTCGGGATGAATCGCAATGCCGCCGAGTTGATACAATAGCGCAAGCCTGTGGGCCGTGGTCCATCTTCAAACAGATGGCCCAGATGGGAATCGCCATGTTGACTGCGCACTTCAATGCGTGTCATCCACAGCTTGTTGTCTTTTTTCTCAACGATGTTGTCTGGCTCCAGAGGCTGGGTAAAACTTGGCCAGCCCGTGCCGGATTCAAACTTGTGCGTGGAGCTAAACAGCGGCTCGCCGCTAACGATATCGACGTAGATACCTTCTTTCTTGTTATCCCAGTACTTGTTGCGAAATGGCGGTTCCGTGCCCTCTTGTTGCGTTACTTTGTACTGCAGATCTGTCAACTCCTGCTTCAAGACTTCCTCAGAAGGTTTGCTATATTTTCCGTTCATACTGCTATACTCCTCTCCCCAATGTTTTTTGATAAACCGGTCGCGACCGGAGCCTTTGCGATAGCGCTGATAATGCTCCGGTTTCTTCTTATAGTAGTCCTGGTGATATTCCTCTGCCGGATAAAATGTCATTGCCGGCCGAATAGGTGTGACAATGGCCTTGTCAAACCTGCCGGACGCTTCCAGCGCCTGTTTCGAAGCTTCAGCCAACTGTTTCTGTTTTTCGTTATGATAGAAAATGGCTGAGGTATACTGATGGCCGCGATCGTAAAATGAGCCTCCGGCATCAGTCGGATCGAACTGCCGCCAATAGACATCGAGCAATTGCTGATAGGTGATCTTGTCCGGATCATACCTCACCTGTACGGATTCGATGTGGCCGGTTTTGCCGGAGCTGACCTGCGAATAGGACGGATTTTTTTCCTCGCCGCCAGTATAGCCTGATATCACAGAATGGACGCCGTCAAGTTTCTCGAACGGCGCTTCCATACACCAGAAGCAGCCGCCGGCAAAGGTCGCCTTCTCCAGGTTCTGCTCTTGTGCCTGGCTGCTCTCACCCTGACTGCAGGCAAACAGCATGGTGAGTGCGATTGTCAATATTATGCTCTTCATTGGAAATACTCCTGTTTTTTTTCGTCATCGCATTTGCACAAGAATAAACGAATCAAATATCACAAAGATATCACGCTTTGATTAAAAAAATAGGCATAAGCCAGAAGAATTGCAATGCCTGGCATCTTCGTCTGCGCTGCCCACGTAATTTCCTGTTTGACATTGAATTTGCAGCTTCGTATCATTGCCTTTTACCAGCTTAAATGGATTGCGTTGCATCTGAACGAAAATATTGATCGTGTGCCTATGATTCAGATTGACAAAATCACCATCGCTGTCGGCAGGATGGAAGAGATGCGGCGGTTTTATGCCGCGGTCTTTGGCGTAGATTTCAAGCCACTTGATTTGTATGGCAACAAGCTCTATAGTGGACTAATCGAAGACCTGGAAGTTTTGCTCTGTCCCAAAGAGCTGGCAGGCGTGCAGGCAGATGTAAACACAATTCAACTGCGCTTTGTGGTGTCGAACATCAAGCAGGCTGTCGAAACCGGCATGCAGCACGGCGGCACCATGCTATCTGAAATCCGGGAGCAGGGTGGCGCGCTGCTAGCTGCCCTGCGTGATCCGGACGGCAACTCGATTGAATTTATTCAAACCTGATGGCTCAGCATCAGGACAAATGAACTTTATGCTAAGACCGTTACTGCTTTTGCTCGGATTTGTTTTTGTCGGTCTCGCCGGCGTGGGCGTGGTGTTACCCGGCCTGCCGACCACGCCGTTCTTGCTTCTGGCGGCTGCCTGTTTTGCCAAATCTTCCACACGTTTTTACAATTGGCTCACCAATTCACAAATCTTTGGCCCGATCATCCGGAATTGGCGGGAGACGCGCACCATTCCGTTGCGAGCAAAGGTGATAGGCATTATCTCCATATTGGTAGTGGGTACATCTTCAGTCATCATGCTTGAGGGCATGCTTATGAAAAGCTTTGTAGCGGTCATGCTGCTGTTTCCGCTGGTCATCCTGCTGAGACTCAGAACCTCACGCAAGGAAGAAAGCGTCGAAGCAGTTTGAGTAGAAAGAACGCAAGAAATTACCCCTCCACCCAAACCGAAACCGACCCCCCGGCGCAGCGGAATTCTCCCCAGCCGTTTTCATTTGTAACCACAGGCTCGCTGACGTGCTCTGTCAAATCTGTGAACAATGCGTTGGGCTTGCCGACCTCCATCCACTTGTGGCCCTCGGGCCCGTCGCTCATGAGCACGGCCATGGCTTTGGGATGCTCGGGGTCGCCGAGACGGGTCCAGCCGATGGTGTTCCAGTGGTCGAAGTAGTCGTATTGTTTGCCATGTGCAAAATTCTGGCGAGCATACAGGAACTTATCGATAAGCCAGCGATGTGAGGGCATGGAGATAGTGTATTCTTCGCCATCCTGACCCCGGCCCTGGTATTCTGCGCCATAATAATCGGCGTAGAAGACGCATGGATAGCCTTCGCGCCGTAACAGAATGATAGCGTAGGCCAGCGGCTTGAACCAGGATTCAACGACAGATTCGAGAGAACGCAGCGGCTGCGAGTCATGGTTGCTGACAAAGGTAACGGCATGAGTCGGGCGTTGCTGCATGAGCGTACCGGCGAGAATGCGGCGCATATCATAGTCGCCGCCGGCGCGGCCGGCTGCATTGAAATTGTAGTGCAACGGAATATCAAACACAGACATGCGACCGCCGACAATGTCAAGATACCAGTGCAGCATGTCAACCCGCCCGGACCAGTATTCTCCGACGGTGAAGAGCTCTTTGCCAGCGTGATTTTGTAGCTCATCCAGCCAATTTGGAAAAAACCAGGCTGCGATGTGTTTGAGCGCATCGAGGCGGAAGCCATCGACGCCTGTGGTATCAAGGTACCATTTGCCCCAATAAGTCAGCTCGCCGCGCACCCACTCGTTTTGAAAATCCAGATCACAGCCCATCAGATGGCCGTAGTTGCCTTTCTCCAGCGCCACGTAATCATCGAACTGTTTGCCTTGCAGGAGATAGATCGTGCTCCGGTCGTCGGGATTGTAATCATTGTAATCGACCGAATCAAAATGCCACCAATGCCACTCAAACGTAGAATACTGGCCTTGCCTGCCAGGAAAGTGGAAATGGGTGTAGGTTCGGATATCCTGCATGTCGCCCTTTGGATGCAACCGGTCTTCCTGTGGAAATGGCGTAGCATGGACGCTTTCCAAGGCATCGCCGCCGATCTTGTGATTGAGCACAGTATCGGCATAAACCTGCATACCGGCAGATTGCAACGCCCGCACAGCGTCGAGGTATTGCGCCCGCGTGCCATATTTTGTGCGAAGAGAACCTTTCTGCTCAAACTCGCCGAGATCGAACAGATCATACGCGCCATAGCCCACGTCGTTGAGCCCGTAAATGCCCTTGTAAGCCGGCGGCAGCCACAACGCTGTAAAACCGGCGTCAGCAAGTTCCTGCGCCCGACTTCGGACTTCATCCCAGTGTGAGCCGTCGTTGCGGCTGTACCAGTGGAAGTACTGCATCATGGCGCCGTTGAGGTCTGACATGGTGGCCTTTCTTAATGGTGAAAATTGCTCCTTATTGTGCAAAAGGCAGAGCCAATTCTATGGGTTTGCGCGCCGGAGCTCATTTCCTGACCTTCTGGATTTTGACCACGTTTTGGCACGAGCCGGTGCGCTCGAATTCAGAGATATTGGACAGGGTGGTCTCGGCAATATTCTGCAGCGCGTTGCTGGTGAAAAATGCCTGGTGGCCAGTCACGAGCACATTGGGAAAAGTGAGTAAGCGGGCAAACGTGTCATCGTGGATGATGACGTCTGAGAGGTCCTCAAAAAACAGGTCGCCTTCTTCTTCGTATACGTCCAGGCCGAGATAGCCAATCTTGCCGGTCTTGAGGCCATCGATGATGGCGCGCGTATCCACCAGTGCGCCGCGGCTGGTATTGATGAGCACCACGCTCTGCTTCATCTTGGCCAGCGCCTTGTTGTCGATAAGATGATAGGTCTCCGGCGTCAGCGGACAGTGGAGCGTAATGATATCCGACCCGCTGAACAGCTCGGGCAGCTCAGCATACCTGACGCCCATTTCCTCACATTCAGGATTTCTGAAAATATCGTAGGCCAGCAAACGGCAGCCGAAACCGCGCATAATACGGGCCACCTCGACGCCAATCTTGCCGGTGCCGATGATGCCGACAGTCTTGTCATATAGGTCGAAACCAAGCAGGCCTTCAAGGGCAAAATTACCTTCTCGCACCCGGGCATAGGCGCGGTGAACTTTGCGATTGAGTGCAAGCAGCAAAGCCACCGTATGCTCAGCCACAGAGTGCGGAGAATAGGCCGGCACACGAGCCACCGTAAGATCAAGACGCTCGGCCGCGGCCAGGTCGACATGGTTGAAGCCGGCACAGCGCAAGGCAACCAGGCGCGTACCATTTTCGGCCAGATCTTTCAGCACAGGGGCGTCAAGCTGGTCGTTCACGAAAACGCAGACGGCCGGGAAGTCCCGGGCCAGCGCTACGGTTTCCGGAGTCAGGCGCGGCTCGAGAAAGACAAGCTCATGCTTATGACCTTGATTTGCGGCCTCGATAAAATTGCGGTCATAACGCTTCGTACTAAAGATAGCGACTTTCATTAATAGCTCCTCATCCGTTTATAAATCCAGGCTAAAATTCCATCTAATATAAGCGTGCCAGACAAATCAGGCAACCCCTTAAGCAAGAAATCGCGCAAGAGCGCCACGTCAACAGGGTCATATTTTCGCCCATTAGAGATCGGACATTCGCTTGACTTTTGTTGTAAGAATAGGTATATAACAGAAGAGATGTTCCGGTGCTCAAGGAAAAGTGCATTTGCTGAACGTCTTTTTTTATGACGGCAAAGAAGTGTAACTAACGGAACAGGTGCTTTTTTCACTACCCGTCAATTCCTTCGATGTGGCGTGCAAGTTTGCACTAAGGGGTTTTTCACAAACAGTCGCCACATTTTTTGGGTGGGATTGTTCAAAACCAATCCGCCTGACAGAATGTACTCACCCACCGCTTATCAATCAACCTGGACAATTGGCCGGTAATATGAGCTCAGTCAGGTCGCTGACTTCTTTGTCAAGTTACTCACTAATCAGATACTTAATGACAATAGAACTATGAGTCGAAAAAAAGGATTATACATTCAGCTATTTTCGATCCACGGACTTGTTCGCGGCAAGAATGTTGAGATGGGACGTGATGCTGACACAGGTGGTCAAATCACCTATGTTCTGGAACTGGCAAAGACGCTGGGTAAAATGGAAGAAGTTCGCAAGGTGGATATCTTTACCCGCCTGATTCGAGACAAGACCGTGTCATCGGACTATAGCGAACCAATCGAGTTCATGGGTGAGGACGCTCGAATCGTGCGGATTCCCTGCGGCGGAGGCAAATATATCCGCAAGGAATTGCTCTGGCCCCATCTCGCCGAATTTGTCGACAAGACTTTGAAATTCATCAAGAGCGAAAACGACATACCTGACATCGTTCACGGACACTATCCTGATGCAGGATACGTCGCCATGGAGCTTGCGACTTTGTGGGGCGTACCATTCGTTTATACCGGCCATTCTCAGGGCCGGGTGAAGAAGCTCGATTTGCAGGAGCGCGGATTTAGCCAGGAGGAAATGAACCGCCGTTTCCGCATCGACCATCGCATTGCAGTAGAAGAAGAGATAATTACCCGGGCAGACTTAATCATAGCAAGCACAAAGCACGAAGTCAAAAACCAATACGGCCATTACACTGTCAGCTCGGGCGGCAGATTTTGCGTCATCCCGCCGGGCATTGATCTGGACCGTTTCTATCCGTTTTACAAAGAGCTGGAAGAGGATAGCGCGCATGCTGAACGTGCGAGACAGGCACGGTTCTTCATGCAAAAAGAGCTCGACAGATTTCTGGTGAATCACGAAAGACCGCTCATTCTGGCTCTGTCGCGCCCGGACCGCCGCAAAAACATCCAGGGTCTGGTAACGGCCTACGGTTTGGACAAGGAACTACAGGCTATTGCCAACCTTGCCATCTTCGCTGGCATCAGGAAAGATATTACTACCATGAATGATGTCGAGAAGGAGGTGTTGACTGACCTCCTGCTGCTCATGGACAAATACGACCTTTACGGAAAACTTGCGATCCCCAAACGGCACGATGCGGAATATGAAATTCCGGAGCTGTATCGCCTGGTGGCGCGCAGCGGCGGCGTCTTCATCAACCCGGCATTCAACGAGAACTTTGGCTTGACTTTGATCGAGGCCGCAGCAAGCGGTTTGCCGGGTGTGGCCACCAATGACGGCGGGCCGCAAGACATCGTCGAAAACTGTAAAAACGCCATTCTCATCGATCCTACCGATCATAAGCAAATAAGCGAGGCGTTGCGCACTATCTTGGTGGAGGAAGAAAAGTGGCGCAAGTTTTCCGAGAACGGTATCGTAGGTGTGCGCAAGCATTACTCGTGGGAAGCGCACTGCAAGAAATATTTGAAAGAGATAAATAAATTTACACCCAAACAAGCACCGAGGATACCCGAAGTGAGTACATCAGACGCAATTGGCAAGAGGCTGGCCAAGATCAAAAGACTGTTCATAACGGACATAGATGACACGTTGATCGGCGATGATGAGGCTGTCGCGCAGCTCATCGAACACCT
>CAZVSL010000316.1:0-7491 GCA_964629935.1 uncultured Calditrichaceae bacterium
CCAATGTGGTTGCCGGCGTGACCCCCGGCAAGGGCGGCCAGACAGTGCTCGATGTTCCCGTGTTTGACACCGTGCAGGAAGCAACAGAGAATTCAGACATCGACACCTCCGTTATCTTTGTGCCGGCGCCGCTGGTAAAGAACGCTGCCCTGGAAGCGCTCGACGCCGGTATGAAATTGCTGGTTATCGTGCCGGACCGCGTGCCGATTTATGATGAAATCGCGAACGCAGCACAGCAGAACGGGGCAAGGTTTGTCGGGCCGAACACCCTTGGTTTGTTGAGCGTGGACAAAGCTGTTCTTGGCATGGTGGGCGGCCGCGCACAATCGGCCAGGCAGTGGTTTAAGAAAGGCAATGTCGGCGTGACCTCGCGCAGCGGCGGTATTACCTCGTCGATCGCCTATTACCTGAGCAAGAACGGCATCGGACTCAGCTCTATCGTGCATGTGGGCGGCGACGCCATCGTTGGCATGCCGCACCCGGAAGTCGTAAAATTATTTCAGGACGATCCGGAGACGGTGGCTGTGGTCATGTTCGGCGAAATCGGCACAACGCAGGAGGAGCAAGTCGCGGACCTGATCGAATCCGGCGAATTCACCAAGCCTCTGGTTGCGTTTATCGGCGGCAAGGCTGCGAAGTCCGGCACCCGGTTCTCGCATGCCGGTGCTATTGTTGAAGGCAATCGTGGCACGCACGAGAGCAAAGTTAAGCGTTTGCGAGCAGTCGGCGCACACATTGTCGAAAATTTTGATGATATCCCGAAAGTTACAGCGGAAGTGTTGTCATCATTGAATTAACGTCTGGCTGAAGGCTCTCTCAGCAGGCTTATGTCATTCAGGAGGAAGCTTGTTAGAAATCAGCATGGTACTGGATTGTCAACAAGATTCCTCCAGCCTGTTCCGAGTTTTTTTCGGAGAATGACATGGGTTTCTGGTTTGGCGTTTGGCCATTATTGAGTTTCTTGCCAGACAAGACAAGTAAAAGTGTGAGGAAAACATGAGTGATCTACATTGGAAGACCGCCATCACAAAGGTCAAGCCAAATGAAGTTCGTCTGCGCGGTTACCGGGTGGATGAACTTATGGGTCGGATTTCTTTCGGACAAGCCGTATATTTAGCCCTGAAAGGTGAGCTGCCCGGCCAAAACGAAGGCAAAATGATCGACGCCATTCTGGTTTCGTCTATCGACCATGGCGCCACGCCGCCTTCTACGCTGACGGCGATCACTGTCGCTTCCACCGGCTCACCGTTGAATGCTTCTGTGGCTGGAGGCATTCTCGCCATTTCGAAATTTCATGGCGGCGCCATCGAAAACTGCATGGGCGCACTGTTGCAGGCGCACGGCAAAACAACCTCCTCGAGACAGCTTTCCATACCGGCGGCGGCGCGGGAAATCGTTGATGAATACAAGCAGGTAGGAAAGCGCATCGCCGGATTTGGGCACCGGCTGCATACGCAGGATCCACGCACAAAACGCCTGTTTGAGCTTGCGCAGGATCTCGCCATTGGCGACACCTACATCAAGATCGCGCGCGCGGTTGAAACAGAACTGCAGAAGCAAACAGGCAAGCTTCTTCCCATAAACGTGGATGGCGCCATCGCGGCAGTCTTATGTGAGCTCGGTTTTGCGCCGGAGCTCGCAAATGGCTTTTTTATGATGGCGCGCCTGCCCGGCCTGGTCGCGCATATTCACGAAGAACAAAAACGCCAGCGGCCCATGCGCACCATCCATCCGACCGATCATGAGTATGACGGTCCCGAAGACCGCAGTCTGTGACAAACACACAACGTTATGCATATTGAGCCAGATAATTTAGCCTAAATCGCAACGTAGGAGATAAGAATGGACAAACAAAGCTTGCTGAAGATCATTCCGGAATTTGAGCTGATTCAGGACCAGAAGTTGCGCGAAAACACAATCGCCATCTGGATAGAAGCGACAGATTATCGCAACTGGACTGCCGAGGAGCTGCTTAACATCCCGTTCACATTGTTGGCGGATAATGTTAAAATAACCTATCTCGAGCACGTGCGCACCGTCTGCAAGATGTGCGTCGCCTGCGACAAAGTTCTGACCGAGGCTTATGCCGACCGTAAGACACCGGTGAACCGGGATTACCTCGTTGCCGGAGCTCTCCTGGCGGATGTGGGCAAGCTCTATGAATATGACAAAGAAAATGGCAAGGTTGTGAAGAGCAAGCACGGCAAATATCTGCGCCATCCTTTCAGCGGGGTTGGGCTGTGTTTCAAATATGACATCCCGGAAGAAGTGATGCATATCGTGGCCGTACACTCCAAAGAAGGCGACCATTTTCCGCGCTCGCCCGAGGCTATTATTCTGCATCATGCTGATTTCATCGATTTTGATTTGGTTAAATAGAAATGCCACAGGTACAGAAGTTCAAGAGTCTGGAAGAAGCTGACAAAGCTCACCGGCACTTTAATCCGGACAGAGAATACTACGAGAGCTTGAAGCATTATTCAACACGTGAGGGAGAAGCAAAAGAGGCTGAGGCGAGTAAAGGCAGATGAGTAGCGCGCGGTAATGATTTTCATTCTTCGGGCGCCTCAAGCACGCGTGCCGTGCTTTTATTGGCAAGAAAGGATTTTGCTGCTCAGGAGAGAGCGTCAGGCTTCGACTCCGCTCAGCCCGGCTTCGAGCATGAAACACGCGTACACAAACAACGATTGTCGTTTTTAGGAGAGTTATCGTAGTGGACTGGAATATTGGAATGCTGGTGTGATGATTTCTACTTCAAAGACCGATACCCCAATAATATCCAACAATCCATTACTCCATACTCCGATGCGTTCTCATGGAGACGGTCCTGTGACAAATAACAAATCCTGTAACAAGAACTAACTGAAATTACACCGAGGAGAATATGGCAAAGTACAAAATCGCTTGGTTACCCGGGGACGGCGTCGGCAAAGACGTCATGGAAGCGACGCGCATCGTGCTCGATGCGCTCAAATTCGATGCAGAGTATAAACATGGCGATATTGGCTGGGAAATCTGGAAGCAGGAGGGAGATCCCTTGCCGGCCAGAACCATCGAGCTTTTGAAAAGCACAGATGCGTGTCTGTTTGGCGCCATCACCTCAAAGCCGAAAGAAGAGGCAGAGAAAGAGCTGGCGCCGGAGCTGCAGGGCAAGGGATATGTCTACTCCAGCCCGATCGTGCGTTTGCGCCAGGAATTCAACCTGCACACCAATTTGCGGCCATGCAAAGGCTATCCCGGCAATCCACTTAATTATCAGGACGATATCGATCTTGTCGTTTTTCGTGAAAATACCGAGGACTTGTATGTCGGCGTAGAATTTCATCCCTTGCCGCAAGAGGTGATGGACGTCGTGTCCAGGCATTCTGCCAAGATGAAGCGTTTTGCAAATACGCCGCTGGATGAGATCGCTGTGTCTCTGCGGGTTAACACAAAGAAAGCCTCGCGCAGTATTGTGACCCAGGCATTCGAATATGCTAAGAAACATGGTTACAAGACCGTCACTATCGTGGAGAAGCCAAACGTCCTGCGTGAAACCGGCGGGTTAATTCTGCGGGAGGCCCGCAAGGTAGCTCAGAACTATCCGGGCATCGAGCTGTGGGAAACAAACATCGATGCCATGTGCATGTGGTTGATCAAGAATCCCCATGACTATGGCGTACTGGTTGCCGCCAATATGTTCGGTGATATTATTTCCGACCTGTGCGCTCAGCTTGTCGGCGGACTTGGCTTTGCCTCCAGCGGCAACATTGGCGATGATTACGCGGTGTTCGAGCCCACGCATGGCTCTGCGCCAAAGTACGCCGGACAATATCGCGTCAATCCTATGGCCATGCTTCTGGCTTCTAAACTCATGCTCGACTGGCTCGGTGAGCTCGATATGGCCAATAAGCTCGAGTCTGCCATTGCGGCCGTAATCAAAGAAGCAAAAGTTTTGACTTACGATATGAAAGGCACCGCCACGACTCTGGAAGTAGCTGAGGAAGTAGCGCGGAAACTGTAATTCACCGTACAACGGTGCTGCAGTTAACCACAAAGACACTAAGGGGCACTAAGGTCACAAAATAAGAACCCGTTTGACCATTTATGTTCTTCCTTCGTGGTCTTAGTGCAACTTTGTAGGCTTTGTGGTTCATGTTTTTATGTTAAACGATAACTCGGAAACAGGGATAAGCGAATGGAATCAATCTCAAGACAAATAGCCCGTTTTTCACTCGGTTTAAAATACGAAGATCTTCCTGAAGACGTCGTTCATGAAGTTAAGCGCTATGTCTATGACTCGGTCGGATGTGCGTACGGCGGATATTCAACCCATGATGTTGAGATCGTCAAGCAGATCTACGCAGACATGGGCGGCAAGCCTGAGGCCACGGCCATTGGCAGCGGCGACAAAATGCCGGCATACAATGCCGCCTTTCTCAACAGCCTGATGGTACGAGCTCTCGATTTCAACGATATCTATTGGAAAGAAGATCCCAGCCATCCGAGCGACATAATCCCGGTGGCGCTGGCGGTTGGCGAGCGCGAAGGCAGCTCAGCAAAAGACGTGATTCCGGCCATTGTGCTGGCTTATGAATTCGAGATGCGGCTTTGCGAATTCGCCGTGCCCGGTATCCGCGAGCGCAAATGGCATCATGCCACGCTGACGCAGTTTGTCTCACCCATCGTCGCCGGCTATCTTCTTGGTTTGACTGAGGAGCAAATGGTCAATGCGATCGGCATCTCCGGCTCACACAATTTGACCCTCGGGGCGGTTACGGCTGGCAAATTAACCATGATGAAAAACACCGTCGATCCGTTGGCAGCACAAAGCGGCGTCATGGCTGCGTTGATGGCGCAAAAAGGCTATTCCGGCACCGAGCAAATCTTCGAAGGCAAAGAAGGCCTGATGCAGACTCTGGGGCCGGATTGGAATGTCGAAAAGCTCACCGGAAACCTCGGTGACCGCTTCAAGATTCTGGATTGCTCCATGAAAGCATTTCCCACCGAAGCGCTGACTCACACGCACATCTCTGCTGCGATCAAGGTCGTGACGGAAAACGACATCAAACCTGATGACATCGAAGAGATCACCGTGACCACGATTGCGCGCGCGGTCGACATTTTGTTCGATGCGGAGAAGTACCGGCCGACCTCGCGTGAGACTGCTGACCACAGCTTGCCATATTGCATCGCCGCCGCCATCGTGGACCGCAAGATCACCACAGATCAATTCAACGATGAGCGCATTCAAGACCCCAAAATACGTGCTGTATTGGACAAAATAAAAGGCGAGGCCAGCCAGGAATTCGAAAAAATGTTCCCGGCGAAACAACCATCCAAAGTCAGGATAAAGCTCAAAAACGGTAAGGAATATTCAGCAAAGCTGGATTATCCCAAGGGCGATCCGCGCGAGCCGATGAGCGAAAGCGACCTGGATGCCAAGTTTGAAAGTCTGTGCGATCCGGTTTTATCGAAAGATAAGCAGAAGTCGGTCAGGCAGGCGATCTTTGATTTGCACAATTTCAAGACCATCAATGATTTCATGGCAACGCTGAAGGTGGACAAGTAATCTGAATCAATAATAATCAAAGTTTCGCAGCTTGGACTTATCTTTATCAGCCACGGATTCAGGCAGCGCAGCCGGGGACGCAACCAAAGATATCGGAGTCACGGATTGACACAGATTTTCACTGACTGATAAGATGTGCATGGAGGTTAACCACCAAGTCACAAAACGACACAAAGAAACACCAGCATCAACTACCAAGTCATCACGTAACACCAAGGAAACGAAGAGAATGAACGAAATGAACTGTACTATATCGACATAGACTCCTTTGTGGTCTTGGTGACTTTGTGTCCTCGTGGTAAAAAAAGAAAAATCCGTGTCAATCCGTGGCTTCAAAAACAATCCGACCTTTACCTTCATGGGGCAAAAATCAGTCGAAGTTCTCGATGTTCAATAGCTCTAATTGACTGTCTAAGTATGAATTATTCGGCGACAAAATATGAACGAACTTATCGCTGTTCTTATCATGTTCACAGGCGCTGGCCTGGTGGTTGCGATTCTTGTGGCGCTATCTCAGTGGCTCGGACCCAAGAAGCGCAATCCCGTCAAAGCCGAGCCGTTTGAATGCGGCAATATCCCGATTTCAGTGGCCGACAGCCGTTTCTCAGTTAAATTCTATCCGGTCGCTGTCTTATTCGTGCTGTTCGACATTGAAATCGTATTTCTGTTCCCGTGGTCGGTGGTGTTCCAGACTCTCGGTGCTGTGGCGCTGATTTCTATGGCGTTGTTCATTGCCGTGCTGGTACTCGGGCTGGCCTATGCCTGGCGAAAAGGAGCGTTGCAATGGGATTGAGAGATTTTCTGGGTGGAGATAACATGGTCACTACCAAGCTCGACCATGCCATCGGTTGGGCGCGCAAATTCTCTTTGTTTCCTTACCCTTTTGTGACCGCGTGTTGCGGCATGGAATATATGTCGGTGTCCGCCTCGCACTACGATCTTGACCGCTTTGGCGCTGCATTCCCGCGTTTTTCACCGCGGCAGGCTGATATGCTCATGTGCGTCGGAACTGTAAGTCAGAAGATCGCGCCGGTGCTGCGCCGGGTCTACGACCAGATGTGTGAGCCGAAATATGTCATCGCCTTTGGCGTCTGCACCTGCACCGGTGGCTTCTACAACGACTACTCCACGGTCATCGGCATCGACACCATCATGCCGGTTGATGTTTACATCCCCGGCTGCCCGCCGAGACCGGAGACGGTGATTCAGGGTTTGATGCTGCTCCAGGACAAGATTCAGAAACAGAAGCAGGAGTATTGAGTAGTTGATCAAAAGGCAACAATATGTACAAGCCACGGATGGACACGGATTTTCACTGATAAGATAAACATGGAGTTAACCACCAAGTCACAAAGCGGCACAAAGAAACACAAAGTAGTGGCCGAAAACCGGAATTCGAAAATTTGTAGCTTACGCTGCACGATGTCGTCAAAGCTCCTTTGTGTTCTTAGTGTTTCCTTCGTGTCGTTGTGGTGAAAAACAAAATCCGTGTTTCATCCGCGTGAATCCGTGGCTCAAAAATCAATTCACTAAGAAGAAGCAAACTTAGCACACACCCATTGCACGACTCCTCTGGCATACACTCCGTATCAGATTTAAGGACGATGAGCAAGAACCTGTTTTCAACTCTTAAAGAGAAGTTCTCTGACCGGCTGTATGACGCCTATACGTATCTGAATGATCCGATCATCGTCGTCGATAAGCGCATCATTCATGATGTTTGCAGTCTCTTGCTGCAGGAAAATAAGCCGGCTTTTGACTTACTCGTTGACCTGACGTGCGTCGACTACGACCAGCGCGAGCCCCGGTTCGAAGTAGTTTATCTTCTGCACGCCATGAAGAGCAATGAGCGTCTGCGCATTCGCGTGCCGGTGGATGAGCGCGATCCGCAGGTAAATACAGTTTCTGACCTATGGCAGATTGCCGACCGGTATGAACGC
>CAZVSL010000317.1:0-7490 GCA_964629935.1 uncultured Calditrichaceae bacterium
AAGGTTCAATTCTGGCCAGGCAATTAGAGGAACACGATATGACCCATATCAAGACGAGAAAAAACTGGGAGCTGCCTGAACGGCTGGCAATTTCTGAAGAGGGTTATATCAACCGGCGCCGTTTTCTTAAGCAACTTGGCTTTGCCGGGCTGGGCACATTGGGTTTGATGACAGGATGTTTCCGCAGCTCTTCCGAAGCCGGCGTCCAGACCTACGACGGCGATCTCAAGAGCACCATACCCAAGCCGGCGCCGCCATATCCGCCATCCCGCAACCCTCAATACACCGTGGACAGGACGATCACCACCGAAACCAGCATGGCGTCCTACAATAATTTCTATGAGTTCACCACAGACAAAGACAGAGTCTGGCAGCTTGCCCAAAATCTGGAAACCAGGCCGTGGCAGGTGGAAGTCGGGGGCCTGGTGCAAAACAAACGCACTTTTGACCTGGACGACCTCGTCAATTCATTTGATCTGGAAGAGCGGGTTTACCGCTTCCGCTGCGTGGAAGCCTGGTCGATGGTCGTGCCGTGGGTAGGATTTCCGTTCCGCAAACTTATCGATGCCGTGCAGCCGCTGGCGAGCGCAAAGTATGTGCGCATGCTCACGTTCATGCTGCCGCAACAGGCGGTGGGACAACGCAAGCAGGACTGGTATCCCTGGCCATATTATGAAGGCTTGTCCATGGCCGAAGCGATGAATGAGCTCACATTGCTCACCACCGGTATGTTCGGACACGCCCTGCCAAAGCAAAATGGCGCGCCGGTACGCTTGATCGTACCGTGGAAGTATGGCTACAAATCCATCAAGTCTGTCGTCAGGATCGAATTCGTCAGATCACAACCCCCGACTTTCTGGAACGACCTGGCGCCGCATGAATATGGCTTTGTTTCGAATGTCGACCCCAACGTGCCACACCCGCGCTGGTCACAGGCGACTGAGAGAGTGATCGATACCGGTGAGCGCGTGCCAACCCTCATGTATAATGGCTATGGGGAACAGGTGGCGCATCTTTATGCGTAACCGCGTGAGTCTGATTCGTCATTCAACAACGGCTTTGGTGTACAAACTCATGGATTCAGGCTGATTTATCTGTCAGAAGGCGAGACATCATATCGATTATTCAGGCGTGAGCGGGCGTGTAATCTCAATCCGACCACAAATTTCCCTCCACACCAAATTGTAAGCCGCGGCAGCAGCGCTTTCGGGAGCCGAGGCCACCACAGGCATGCGAGTCAGGCCCATTTTTTCTACCTCGGATAAGTACGGAATCCAGCTTTTCAGAAAGCGCTCGTTATCCACCAGGTCCGCCATGGTTTCACGGTGCAGACGCTTGCGCTGCTCAACCATAGAGAAGAAGGGCGTGATGATACGGCGACTCAAACTCTGCTTCTTGAAGAATGTGAGCAGCTTATCATAGGTCAGAACCGACAAAGTGGTCGGGATGAGCGGCACCAAAAGCAAATCCGCAACGCGAAATACGTTTTCCGAAAGCAAGGTAATGTTCGGGGGGCAATCAAGAAATACATGGTCGTATTCGTCCGCAAAAGGTTCGAACAGTCTGTCCAGGCGTGATTTCGAATGCTTCTTATTAGCGAGCTGCACATCAAGCTTGCGAAAGGAAAGGTCTGCAGGCAGCAGATCCAGGTTTTCGAAGTCTGTACCCCGGATATTGCGCTCGATCTGCACACCGCCTTTCAACAATTTTTTCGAGCTGAACTTCTTGCGCGGCCGGATACGGAAATAAAAAGAGGCCGAACCTTGTGGATCCAGATCGCAAAGAAGCGTACGAAAGCCATCCCTGGCTGACAGGTATGCTAAGTTAACAGCAGCCGCCGTCTTGCCAACTCCACCCTTAATGCTGTAAAGCGCAAGAATCTTCAAAATAATACCCTGTATCCGGGTTCAATTGCTTAAAATAATGATTCAAACAACTCCCGATTGCCATCGCTGTCGAAAGCAGCAAACGTGCGGGCAAACGCACGCCGAACCTGTAGCTGTTTCTGGTATAGCACGGCGATTAAACCACCCAAAGCGATTTGTAAACCTGTGCTGTCATCCTTGCTCCGCTTAAATCGGGCAAGGGATGCACGCAAATCTTGTTGCTGTACGCTGAGATCGTTGAAATCTCCGAGATTGTCTTGTAGCTTTTTGAGATGTTTTATGAGCGCTGTAATCTTGTCTTGCGGATAAAGTGAGGCAAAGAACTCCAGCATGTAGCGCAGCTTCTTGCAAGCGATGCGCAAACTGTGCAGGCTTTCGTCCGGGGAGTTATCGCGGATGGCGCGCCCTGCCGTCAGTACTTTCTCATATCTTTTGCGGATGGCCCTGGCCGCAACCTCTTCCACAGGCTTTCCTGCTTTGCCTGCGTAGCCTTTGCTGGCTAATTCAGAGAGAAAGTGTTGCCAATCCCGCATGACCTGCCGGAATTCATCGCTTTCGAGAAAGGCGGCTACTTTGCGGTGCTCACGTTTGCGTGCTTGCTGCAGCGATTTAAACAATGCGGCAAGCTCCGGCTGAAAATCGGGCGGCAGCATCTGCTCATATTCAGATTTCCGGAGCAAGTAGACGTCAAGGTCCCGCAAACGGTTGGTGGCCTTGCCGATGGCGCGAAAATCGTGCCTGAAACGCTCAGTCTCTTCTGATGGCAAGACGCCTTTTATCTGCGACAGGGCAGAACGGGTTCGTCGTACAGCGACACGGAAATCGTGCAGAAACTCAGTATCGATGTCATCGATGACGCCCTGCTCATTATCGAGTATTGTCTCACGCAAGGCATCGAGAATCTGCCTGACAGCCTCGCCGGTTTGCTCGCCAGCGTTGAGTTGCAGCTTCACTTTCGAGGTGCAGGCGCCAGGTTCGAGGCCGACCTGGCGAAATATCAACTCGGGCAGTCGCTGCGGCGCCGGGGTGAGGCCGGCCTGAAGCAGAAAAGCAGCAAAGTTTTCCTGTTCTTCGAAATATCCTCGTACCGGCAGCAAGCTTATAAGTGCAAGGCTGGCTTTCGCTGCCGGCCCTGCCAATTCCATTTGCTCAAACTGCACCCGCAGGACTGTCTTTTCATCGCGGTTGAGAATCCGCAGAGACTCCCCTTTTGCGGCGACCTGAACCTGCGGTATGAGCGCACGCACATCCTGATGTCTAGCAAGTTCGTGTTGCAACTGAGTTTGGGGAAATTGCCAATAAAATGTTGGTAACTTTTTATTGCGCACGCGAGCCTCAGCGATGAGCCTATCATTGTCCAGGCTGCGCAACTGCACGGAGTTGCCTTCAGCAACAACATAGCGCTTCTTGCTGTAGAACCGCCAGTCGAAGGTGTCGTAATAAGTCCGGTTGGCCTGATATTGAGGTTCGCTGACAACCGAGAAATTTTGCAGGATTTTATGGTTTAAGGCGGCAGCATCGGTGTGGTCAGGAAGCAGGAAGACCAGATTACGCATGGCAATCCTTGAGGAAATCATACAAATCGATCTGCGCCCGGCAGCTTTTGCCATTGTTGGCCGGACGATAGGCATTGTCCAGCGTGCCGTTCAGCAGGCGCGCTTTCTTGTCATCGCACCACTGAATTTCAAAGAAGCGTTTGAACTCGCGCTTGATGTTTTCATCATAAATTGGCGCCGCCACTTCCACGCGATTGTCCAGGTTACGAATCATCCAATCTGCGGAGGAGATGAAGTACTGCTCGTCGCCGTCATTGCAAAAGATAAATATCCTTGAATGCTCCAGATATTTGTCCACAATGCTCACGGCTTCGATATTTTCGCTGAGGCCCTTCACGCCGGGGACCAGCGAACAGATGCCACGCACGATCAACCTGACTTTTACGCCCGCCTGACTGGCATCATACAACTTCTTTATCATTTTCTCATCAACCAGGCTGTTCAGCTTGAGATAGACAAAAGCTTCTTTGCCCGCTTCGGCATTTTTGATTTCATTCTTGATCAGCTTAATGAAACGCTTGCGCATGTAAAATGGCGACACGACCAGATGTTTATAGGAGTAAGTCTTATAGTTGTTCTCCAGAAATCGGAAAACGCGATCAACTTCAACGGTCAGGCGCGGGTCAGAAGTGAGCAAAGCGTGGTCGCTGTAGATTCTGGCAGTGGACTCATTAAAATTGCCGGTGCCAATGATAGCGTATTGGTTTGTCTTCTTGCCCTCCTTGCGGGTGATGAGACAAAGCTTGGCGTGAACCTTCAAACCGGGAACAGTGTCAAGCATGTGCGCATCGACTTCCTCCAGGGTCTGGGTCCAGTAGATATTGGCTTCTTCGTCAAACCGGGCTTTCAACTCTATCAGCACAGAAACGTCCTTGCCGTTCCGCCTGGCATTGACAAGCGCATTGATAATATTCGAATTCTTGGCCACACGATACAGCGTCATTTTTATGGAGGTCACCTTGGGATCGATTGCGGCTTCGCGCAGCAGGTCCAAACAATGGTCAAAAGAGTGATAGGGATAATGCAATAGAATATCCTGCTCTCGTATGGACTTGAAAAGGCTGGGATGCCGGTCGAGCGCCGCGTGGCGCAATGCCGGTACTTTGCGGTAGTTCAACTCAGGTGCACCGACATTGGGAAAATTCATAAAATCCTTGGCATTGTGGTAGCGCCCACCCGGGATCAAATTCTCGAAGTCTTTCAGATCATTCTTTTCCAACACGAAATCGAGCAAATCCTCCGGCATCTCCCGATCGTAGACACATCGCACCGGTTGGCCTTTTTTGCGCTGTTCCAGAGACTTTGAGATCTTTTCGAATGCGCTCTTGGTTATATCATCATCAATATCGAGCTCGGCATCACGAGTCAGCTTTATGGTGTACGCCGCGGCTCTGTCACAATCAAAGATGGCGAATATCTCTTTCAGGCCAAATCGAATAATATCATCCAGCATAATAATGTATCTATTGTCACCGACCGAGGGCAAGCTAACAAATCGTGGTAAAACACTGGTTGGCACTTCGATCAATGCGTATCTGACATTATTGTTTTCGCCCCCCTTGGACAGGTGAATGGCGAGATAGATAACCTGATTCTTGAGATAAGGAAAATCATTTTCCGGGTCGAGCATAATCGGTACAAGGCGGGGCCGCACCTCATTTCTGAAATAACTTTGTACGAACGCGCGCTGCTCCTCATTGAGCTGCTTTTCATTGATGACGAAAACTCTCTTCTTTTCCAGTTCTTTGTAGAGTTCGGTAAAAATGTGATCGAAGCGTGCACGCTGGTCAAGTACGATATCATGGATTTCGCGCAGAAGTTTTTTGGGCGAGGCGCCAAATGCCGACTTCGCTTTTACGCCTGCCTTGAGAACCCGCTTCAGGGAACCTACGCGGACACGAAAGAATTCGTCAAGGTTTGAAGAAAAAATACCAAGGAACTTCAGACGTTCGATCAAAGGAACGGTAGGATCAGCAGCTTCCTGCAATACCCGGGCGTTGAAGGAAAGCCAGCTTATTTCGCGATTGATTAGCAGTTTCTTCTTAGCCACAGCTTGGTCAAAATCAGAATCTGATATGGATTGAGTCGGTTTTACAAGTGTCTTTTCTGCTTCAATAGTTCGTATCATATTAATATTGACATTTCAAGAGTGTGATGCAAGGCCACAGTTGTTTTTTTTGGCTTGAATTAGTCATGCAAGAGAGGTAGTCATTGACTAAAGTATTAAGAGAAGTAAATAAAAACCAGTTAAAACATATTAACACACCTTAAGATTCCTTAAGGAAAGGGTTTCCCTTTTGTGACCTGCTGTTGTTAAATACATCGGTCACGTGCAATGCTTTTTCAAATACAAACATCTATACCGGCCTGAAACTTCCTCGCTCCCGAATAAGCGGCAAGCCCAGTATAAAGAACAGGACGATGTAGAAGCAAGCAAAAGCATAGAACGCAAAGCTGTACCCCTGGTGGTCCATCATGAAACCCATAACCGGGCCAAGCCCTGCAAACACCAGACGCACCCCAAGACTGGAAATCGAGTTTGCCGTTGCCCGCATATTGGCGGGTACGCGCGCATTCAGGGCATCCTTGATAATGACCTGATTCAGGCCACGGCTGATTTTAAACGCCAGGCCAAGGACTACACCGACAGCAGAGGCAAAATATGCCATACCCAGAAATCCGAGCACAGGCAACCACATCATGACAACAAGCGTTCGCACTGAGCCAAGCTTACGCTCAACCTCATGGGCCATGCGAGCAACCACGGCCACCGTCAGGTTGTAAGCAGCCCAAAGATAACCAAAATAAGGTAGCGGAATGTCGATGGCTTTCCAGTATGCCTGAAACGCCCAGACCACAATGTAGGATGCCATGCCAAGCGAAACATAGTTAAGAATGATTAGCCGCAAAAGCTTAGACTGCTGAAAAAGAGTCACATAAATAAAATGAAAATTCTTCAGGTGCGTTTGCGTGCTCATCTTTGTGCGGGGTGGTTCATATAGCGTCAGCGCGATGAGAAATGACATCCAACCTGTGGCGGCATTGACCACAGCGGGCAGGAGCAGAGATACTGCGGCAAGTGTGCCACCTACCAGAGCGGCAATGGTCTCGCCAACCTGGGCATAAAAGGTCCTGCGGCCCAGAATCGCTATTTCAGAGAGCTTTCTTTTCTGCACCTGCTCCATGGTATCGTAGATTAGGGCCACGTCCGTACCCGAAAAGAGGCTGATGGCCACAGCGTTTGCCAATTCGAACACGACGAATGCTGCAAAGGTCTCACTGCTCGCCAGAATGGTAAACCCCACTCCCTGGAAAAGGCCCGCCAGAACCAGCGTATTCTTGCGGCCCAACAAGTCGGAAACATAACCGGACGGCACCTCCAGCAGAACCACTGAAATGGCGTAAATAGTCAGCAGCGTATAAATACGCTCCATGTCCAGGCCATAACTTTGAAAAAAAGGCACGATCACCGGCATGAGTACGAGAAACATCCAGGTGGCGTTCAGGAGAAAGATTTTATTGATGTTGGCTTGTAGCTTCTTTTCGGTTATATCCATCTATGCGGGAGAAAATGATCTTTGTGAGGTATGTTGCGGCGATTGTGTGGTTTTGCGCCGGCAATCGATGCGTCTCAGCTCAGCCATATACTGAATCTTTCATCGTGTTGCGCACCTCAGCTAGGATGCTGCTCATGGTCTGGCCATCGATATTGCCGCCGCTGATGATGACGCCGGTGCGGCCCGCAGGTTTGACGGCGCCGCTGAGCAGGGCCGCAATACCAAGGGCGCCAGACGGCTCCACCACCAGTTTCATACGATAGTAGAGAAAGGCAACTGCCTGTTTGATGGCGGCTTCGGAGACAGTTTGCATGTCGTCGACATACTCGAGCACCAGCGGGAAAGTCAGGTTGCCGAGATAGGGAGTGCGCGTGCCATCGGCGATTGTGGGCGGGTTGTAGACGGTATGCAGTCTGCCGGTACGAAAAGAGCGCGTGGCGTCATCCGCCAGCTCCGGTTCGATGCCGGTGACCTTGCAGCGAGGCGCCGTG
>CAZVSL010000318.1:0-7480 GCA_964629935.1 uncultured Calditrichaceae bacterium
AAAGAAGGGCGAATTCATGAATAATGCAGGCTAATTATAATTAGTTTAGTCTGCGCTCAGTTCATGAGCGTATAGACCACAATATTCGTCCCCATCTCCAGCGCACGCTGCCGCACTTCAGGTGGGTCGTCGTGCACATTCTCATCTGCCCAGCCGTCTGAGATGTTCGTATTAAATGTATAAAACACAACCATGCGACCGTCAACAAAGATTCCATAGCTTTTCGGCGGTCCGCCGTCATGCTCGTGAATCTTGGGCGCGCCGTTCGGAAAATTATAATGGCTGCGAAAAATGTCATGGGAAAATGGGATTTCCACCAACTCAGCGTCCGGCAGCACCTTACGGATCTCCTGACGAAAGCTCTCATCCATACCGTAATCATCGTCTGCATACAGAAAACCGCCGGAGGTCAAATAACGTCGCAGCCGTTGCGTTTCCATCTTTGAAAACGCAACCCTACCATGTCCGGTCATAAAGATCATGGGATAGGAAAACAGCGCCTCGTCCAGGATTTCTACGATGCGCTCATCTTCCCCGACGTCCACGTTAGTATTCTTGGCCATGAAATCGAGCAAATTTGGAATGGTGGACGGGTCGTTATACCAGTCGCCGCCGCCGCTGTACTTCAGGCGCGCCAATACAAACTCGCTGCTGGCGTTTCTGGCCTGCGCCAATACACTTGACGTCATCAGAAGCGTAAGAAAGAGGATCAAACTGCGGTTCATGCGTTGCCCCGTTTGGGATGGTCTTCGTGCACAGAAATGAATAACACCGTTTTAACGGATTTCAATGGGGTTTAGTTTCTTACATGTTTGTAACGTTCCGTCTTGTTTGAATATACATCAAAGACTCGGTTTCTGCAACAGATCGGATTTCAGATTGATAGCAGTATAGTGACAGAAATGGCTTGACCTTGCTGGAATGCTTGTTTAAGTTGTCGGGTATCCTGATGGCATACAGCCATCTGTTTATGACCGACTATGCAATATCTGTGCGAGATCAGCAGCCTGCCCTCTTCCAAGTTGACAGCGTGTTTTCGCTGGTCCCACTGGCGACCCAAAATCGCACCTTCAATCGATGCTGAGGAAGCCTGGCTGCAAACTCTGGATTGGCACAGAGCGCAATCCTGGTGCAATTTCGTTCTCATGCGCCCCACGGAGTTTCCTGTGGCCCTTAAATTGAGCACGCCAACTCTTCAGCCTGAGGCGCCGCCAGGCCGACCTGAAGACATGGATGAAACCACTTTGCCAGTTTGGACACAATCCAACCGGTCGAGCCACTACGCAGTCTATTCGTTTACTAACCTCACCACCCGGAGTGGAAGGCGGCCTGCCCTATCCGCCGGAGCGTGAGAACAGGCAGCCGTGTCAGCAACTTCGGTTACAGGTGCGCGGCCGCACAATCTATCATGCCTATGCAGACGAGCGTTTCGGCCAGCATGAAGCTGTCTGGCAGCAAGATGGCTACAACCTCATGTCGATTATAAAACCTACGCCGTGGACCAATCTGCGCTGGTTCGAAAGACTGTTAAGCGAGATTATTCTGCGGTGAATTCTAGACTACGCTCGGGATGACAGGAGAATTGGTAACAGTTTAGCGGTGTGAATTTCGGAGTGCAAAACTTTAGTTTTGCAGGTTTTCGTTTATGTCAAATAATGTCAAATTTCAAAAAATATTTGAACAGTGCTCTGCAATGCTAAAGCATTGCACTCCATTTCAAACAGGTTAAACTTTCACGAGAATTGACTTTTGGGATAGCGCCATGGATACCGGATATCGCCTGGCGTGTTCAGCCAGGGTATTGCCGTGGCTTTTTTTGAACCGACGTTCGAGTTATCTTCGACCATGAGACAAAACAGTGATGGAAGGTATTAACGACATACTGGATGATGTCTATCGCTCCGAGTCGCGCCGGGTGCTCGCTACCCTCATCCGTTTGCTCGGCGACCTTGAGCTCGCAGAGGACGCGCTGCATGATGCTTTCAAGGCTGCTCTCGAGAAATGGCCCAAAGACGGCGTGCCCGCCAATCCCAGCGCCTGGCTGGTCTCTGCTGGCCGCTTCCAGGCAATCGACCGTTTGCGGCGCCAGAAGCGATTTGATGCCTTGCGCACCGGATTGGCTGATAGCCTCGAGGCCAGTGAAGAAGGAGTGGAACCGAATGATGAAATCGTCGCAGACGATCAACTTAGATTGATCTTCACTTGTTGCCACCCGGCTTTGCCTCCTGAAGCCCACATGGCTTTGACGCTGCGGGAAGTATGTGGCCTGACAACGGAGGAAATCGCGAAAGCCTTCCTTACCAGCGTATCCACTGTGGCCCAGCGTATCGTGCGCGCCAAAGCAAAAATCCGTCATGCACGAATTCCATACAAAATACCGGAACCAAGAGACCTACCCGGGCGATTGCACACAGTGCTCCACGTTGTCTATCTGCTGTTCAATGAAGGCTACTCTGCGTCTTCGGGTCAGACCGTTACACGCGCCGGTCTGTCCGGAGAAGCGATTCGGCTTGGCCGCCTGCTCCTTGAATTGCTGCCCGAGCCAGAAGTAATGGGACTGCTGGCGCTAATGTTGTTGCATGAATCCCGGCGGGCAGCACGCACGAGCCCGGACGGCGATCTCATCCTGCTTGAAGACCAGGATCGGTCGCTTTGGAACCGCGAACATATCGCGGAGGGGATTGAACTGGTTGAACGTGCGTTGACCACACGACGCTTCGGGCCGTACTCTTTGCAGGCAGCTATCTCGGCGGTCCACGCCGAGGCCCCTGATTTCAAAGCTACAGACTGGAAGCAAATTGTGGCATTGTACGATGTGCTGCTGCGCGCCGAGCCATCACCCATCATTGAGTTAAACCGTGCAGCCGCAGTTGCCATGCGTGATGAGCCGGCGGCAGGCCTCGCTCTGATCGATGCAATCCTTGAGCGCGGCGATTTGGTTGATTACCATCTGGCGCACTCGGCGCGGGCTGAATTATGCAGAAGACTTGGTCAAATCGCAGAGGCCAGAGCCTCCTACGAATACGCGCTTGCTCTGACACAGCAGGAGCCGGAGCGGCGATTTCTAGAGAGGAGATTGAAGGAGTTGTAAGATGATGTTTTTAATCGTCATAGTGAAATTCGTAGCGAAAGATAAGAATTTCATTACCTTTAACTTTATAAACCAATCTATGTTCTCTATCGATGCGCCTCGACCAGAATCCCGCCAAATCATACTTTGATGGCTCGGGTTTTCCCTTGCCTTTGAAAGGCGTACGTTGAATGTCCTTTATCAGTTCATTGATCTTGCGAAGTATCTCCGGTTCCACGTTTAATAATTAGTGTTTCATTGTCCTCTTCAACGGCGTCCAGGAACTTTTTTAGACCGGTTCGGAATTCCGTATAATTGGCAGCAATCATTTAGACCTCCAGAGAATTTGTAAGTACAAGTATAGGTACTTTTTTTAGTAAAAGACGTAAAAGACAAATGATAACAATTTTTTGACTAACAGGTGTCGATCTTTGACTTTCTTATTCGACTATTGTGTAAACAGCCTGAATCATAACCCAAAAAAGGAGTTGATTATCCAATGCGATTCATGGTTCTTATCAAAGCAGACAAAAAATCAGAAAAAGGCCAAATGCCAAGCCAGGAATTGCTCACCGAAATGATGAAATTCAAATGAAGAGTTGGTGAACGCAGGTATCATACTTGCAGGTGAAGGGCTGCATCCCAGTTCAAGAGGCGCTCGCGTCAATTTCTCCGGCGACAAAGTCATCGTCACCGACGGCCCGTTTGCCGAAACCAAAGAATTGATCGCCGGTTTCTGGATCTGGGAATGCAAATCAATGGAAGAGGCCATCGAGTGGGTGAAGCGTATGCCCAATCCACGGCCGGATTCGGACGGCAATGAAGGCCAGATTGAAATCCGTCAAATTTTTGAAATTGAAGATTTCGGCGACAATGAAACGCCTGAGGTGCCAGAGAAGGAAGCTGAGCTGCGCGCCAAAGCTGAAGTGAAGAAGTAGTTATACGCAATTCAAAAAATGAACAATTAACTTTCGTTAAATAAAGACGACGACAATGAAACAAAAAATTCTTTTCGTTTTAAGCCTGCTTTTTGGATTGATGTTTATTAACGCAGGACTGAGCAAATTTTTTAACTACATGCCTGTCCCTGAAGACATGCCGGAAGATTCTATGCAAATGTTTACAGCCATAATGCAGATAGGCTGGCTGATGCCACTGATTGCGGTGGCAGAAATCACAGGCGGTATCCTTTTCATCATCCCAAAAGTGAGAGCATTGGGTGCAGTAATCCTTGCGCCCGTGATGGCAGGTATCATGCTCACCAATCTTACCATAGCACCGGAGGGCCTTCCGATTACCCTTCCACTAATTGCCATTTTTCTATGGGTGATATTTGAAAACAGAAACAAGTACCTTCCGATGGTAAAGTAACAATTAAATTCCATCACAACATCCGCTGCCACTGTTAATTTTGCAAATAAGTAATAAGTAACCGGGAGAAAACCATGAAATATATCTGCCTTGGATACATGGACGGACAACAATTAGAATCGATGACCGAAAGCGAGATGAATGCATTCATGGATGAATGTTTCGCTTACGATGAGGAACTGACCCGAACCGGTCATATCGTTGGCGGTGAAGCACTGCAGGATGTTCAGAGCGCAACCACCCTGCGCTGGCGTAACGGCAAAGTGGCTATTACAGACGGCCCCTTTGCAGAGACAAAGGAGCATCTCGGCGGCATCATGGTACTCGAAGCCACCGACTTAAACCATGCCATCCAGTTGATGTCCAAACACCCGAGCATTCGCATGGGCGGCACATTCGAGATTCGTCCCGCTGCCGATATATCAGAATTGATGGCCGGGAGCAAAAAGCGCCGGGCATCAGCAAATAAGTAAATGGAGGAAGCATGAAGTATATATGCCTTGCTTACGAGGAAGAAAAAATCCTGGATTCTCTATCGAAAGACGAGTGGAAGGCATTGAGAGATGAGACTTATGCCTACGTACAGGAACTTCAGGAAAAGGGCTGCCTGATAATGGCCGAACCGCTTCAAAGTGTCGACACAGCAACAACGGTTCGTGTGCGCAATCGCAAAGTATCCGTCACCGACGGCCCGTTCGCAGAAACCAAGGAAACACTTGGCGGCTTCTTCCTGGTCAATGCGAAGGATTTGAATGAGGCCATACAGATCGCTTCAAAATGGCCGTCGGCGCGTTTTGGCAGCATAGAAGTGCGGCCGATTGATGAAGTGCTTCGAGAAGATGGGCGCTATAAACCGGTCAAATAATCAATCGTAAAACGATATAACAGGCTAAGCCCGATTTTAGTATTGTATCGTAATGTCTGCGTTTAACATCAAGAAAATCAAAAAATTGAGAAGATTATGACGCAGGCGCCATTATATCTGGCAGGACAACATACCAGCTTATGGAGAGTTACTGGCCGACGGTAGTAAAAAATCCTACCGGTAACAAACCAATGGATGAATTTGCAGTGCTCATACAGAACATTTCCAAAATTGTTTTTTCCCGCACGCTGAATAATGTTGAATGGAAAAATGTAAAGTTGGCAAAGGGAGGCGTTAAAGAAGAAGTTTTGGAACTCAAGCAATCCCGCAATGGCGGGAGTAAAGACATCTTAGTTGGCAGCAGGAGTTTAGTTGTAGCCTTACTGAACCTCAATTTAATTGATGAATTCCAACTCTGTGTTCACCCGGTTATAGCAGGAAAGGGCTTATCATTATTAGAAAACATCAATGATAGGATTAAGCTTAGACTCTTAATAACAAAAACCTTTGGTTGTGGCGCAATAACGCTTTACTATATGCCGGCAAGAAAATGACTAATAGCATGAAGACAAACATGAAAGAAGAAATCCAGGCATACAACAACAAACAATCAATGGTTGACAAAGAAATTTGCGACCTACTTGCAACGACAATTGACTATGAACTGACCGAAGCAGAAAACAAAATTTGGCACGCCCACCCTGTTTGGTTTTTAGACGGCAATCCAATTGTTGGTTACAGCAAACTAAAGAACTCTATCCGACTTATGTTTTGGAGCGGTGCAGATTTTGGAGAAGAAAAACTTAAGCTTGGCTCAGGTAAATTTAAAGATGCCTCGATTTGTTACACTTCAACAGACCAGGTTGACTTGACCGATTTAAAAAGATGGTTAAAGAAATCAAGAGAAATACAATGGGACTACAAAAACATCGTGAAAAGAAAAGGAAAATTGGAAAGGTTAAAATAGTATGAAAACAACACCCGAACACGATGCACGAATGGCAAAAATGACATTTGCATCAGTATATCCGCACTATATCAAAAAAGTTGAGAGCAAAGGCAGGACAAGAAAAGAATTACATCAAGTAATAGAGTGGCTGACGGGATTTGATGACAAAAAACTGCAAGAAATGGTTGATGAGAAAGTGACTTTTGAATCATTCTTTACGAATGCAAAATTGAACCCAAATGCTCACCTGATTAAAGGAGTAATTTGTGGCTATCGGATAGAAGAAATTGAAAATCCCTTAACAAGACAAGTAAGGTATTTAGACAAGCTGGTGGACGAATTGGCGAAAGGCAAGAAGATGGAGAAGATTTTACGAAAAGCATAAAAGCAAAGCAGGCACACAGTCAAAGTTGAGTAGTGGCTTGTCTGAAACTCGTATTTTCTTTGAAAACCAGGCTCAATTGTATATCTTTCTGCCAGAATTTGCGTAAGAACTCAGCATCTTACATTGTCACGATTCCCCGAGCTGTTTTTGGGTAACGACACCTCACAACAGCGATGAAAGCCTGACGCTGAAACTTACCTTTCTGTCATACCAAATATCATGAGCAATAGACAGACATACATCGCCCTACTAAGGGGCATCAATGTAGGCGGACATCACAAGGTGCCCATGGCCGGCCTCCGCCAGGAAATGGCAAAGATCGGTTTTGAAAACGTCAAGACGCTGCTGAACTCCGGCAACGTTATTTTTGACGGCTCTGCAAAGCGGGAAACAAATCTCGAAGAAGAAATAGCCACACACCTGGTGCAGGTCTTCGGGTTTGCCATACCTGTTCTGGTAAGAAAAGCAGAGGAAATTATTGAACTGATCAAGGCAAACCCTTTCAGCAACATTGCAGTCACCAGAGACATCCGCCTTTATGTTTCTTTTCTTAAAGAAACCCCTGAAGAAAACGTAACATTACCCTGGATTTCGGAAGATAAATCTTTTCGGATTATTGCTGTCAGAAACAGAATTGTATGTAGCGTCCTGGACCTCTCCGCTACCAAAACGCCTACGGGAATGGACTTCCTGGAAAAGCTCTTTGGCAAGAACATTACCACCCGAAACTGGAATACATTGATTCGAATCGGTAATAAGCTGATAGAGTGATATGCCTTGATTATTCAGAAACTGGCATTTTACGGTACAAATTAGAAGGCAAAACGATTAAGGGCAAAA
>CAZVSL010000319.1:0-7457 GCA_964629935.1 uncultured Calditrichaceae bacterium
TCGATGTATTTTTGCGGCGTGATCGCGGTCTCCCGGATCACATTCTGTGTAACTTTGATCATCGCCTTAACATCATCAAAAGGATAATTAACCAGCGTGGCCGCTACCGTTCCGCCCAGCACAATGAGCAGGGAGGGAATATCGATAAACGGACCGACCCCGCCGCCGATCATCATGGAAACGAGTATGAGACCCATTCCCGATGCAATCCCGATTAGTGTTCCTTTGTCCATAGCACTGTTTTCCATAACCCGGGCTGCCGGCTCCGGCGCATGAATGAGAGGCTTGAGCCTCCGCCTCCCTTACATGCTACCTGCGCGACACGACAGCCCGAGTTTCTTTGCTAACCTGACCTAATTAATTCACCAGCTTAACGTTTCAACTGTGTTACTTCGCTCAAAATCTGATCGCTCACAGTTATCACTCTGGCGTTCGCCTGAAAGGCCCGCTGCGCAATAATCATCTCTGTGAACTCACGCGCCAGATCAACATTGGATGCTTCCAGCGTGCCTGAGAGCACGGTGGCAGAGATGTCTTCCTCAGCCTTCCCGATTGCCGGGATGCCGGTGCTGCCCGAAAGCGCATAAGCGTTCTCACCAACATGCAGCAAGCCTTCCGGATTATTAATCTTGGCAAGCGCAAGCTGTGCGATCATTCTGCTCTTACCATTCGAGAACGAACCGACAATCTGGCCGCGCGCATCGATGGCAAAGGAGTTGAGCTGCCCCTGCGCCTGACCATCCTGGAAGGGAAGCAAAATCGATGAGCTGCCGGCAAACTGCGTGATGCCGCTAAACTTCGTTGTATTCTCAAAGTCCAGGTTGATACTCACCTCTGCTGCACCGTTGCCGGGGTCGAACCTCAGGAGAGACTCACCGTTGTCATAGATGATGGTCTCGAGGCTGCCATCATCCGCAAAAGTGACGCTGCCGGAGTTGCCTTCGCTGATGGTTTCGTTGCCGGTCAGGGTCATTTCGAACGTCCATTCGCGCGCATTCTCCGTTTTCGTAAAGGTTACGTTCAATGTGTGTTTTGCGCCCAGGCTGTCAAATACTTCGATCGAGGTTGAAGTCTTGGGTGAAAAGCCCTGGGCGGTGTTTACGAAACCAGGCAGTGTAATGGCGCCGGTGTTGCGGGCATCTTCCGAGAGCGTAATCGTCAACTGGCTTTCGCCAAAATTGAAGTCTGTGAGCACGATTTTGCCGTCTACCAGCTCCACCGTACCATTGAAATTGGCTGCTATGGTATCCAGAAAATCCTGCAACGTGGTGCCGTCGTTGCCAGCGCCATAGGTGAAGGGAGCATTAACCGGCGTGCCATCGAAGTTTGAGCCGCTTATGTTGATATTGCCATCCTGCAGCGGAGCTGTGACCTGGTCCAGATTGTTCAAGGATTCTGCAGCAAGCGCCGGTGTGCCGCCGCCGGTGGTGAATGTGCGGCTCGCGGTCCATTGCTCCTGCACGGGTCGGGCGTCAGCGTCCAGGTTGCCTGCGATGGCGACATTGCTGGTTGCAATCGCCGGTGAAATCACCGAGGCGTCAAAGACGATATCGCCCAGCGGCGCCGTTTGTGACAGGACGCCTTCCTGGTCAGCGGTCCACCCTTGCACCGAGGCGCCGTTGGCGCTTACCAGCCGGCCGTTGCCATCGAAGTGGAGATTGCCGGCGCGCGTAAAGAGCTGTCTGCTGCCGTCGTTGAGCACGAGAAAACCCTCGCCTTCAATTCCGATATCAGTGGTCTTGCCGGTTGTCTGCAAGATGCCCTGCGAGAAATCCCGTTCGATGGTGCCCGTGCGCACACCAAGACCAACCAGCACGGCATTTTTGGAGCCGCCTGAGGTCGACTGCGCCGAGCTTCGCAAAAGCTGGCTGAGCTCTTCGGAGAACTGAATCCGAGAAGTCTTGAAGCTTATGGTATTTATGTTGGCGATGTTATTTCCTATCACATCCATCATCAACTGGTTATTTGACAATCCGGAAACTCCGGAAAATAAAGATCGCATCATGATCAGGGTCCTCCAGCGTTAAATGATTTCATGAACCACTGTATCTGTCATTCAACAGTGGCAGGACCTCCCGAAAAGGGGCCGGTCCGTTAGATGTTTGCTAGCTCACACTACCACCGCACTGTCGATATTTGTAAACACGCGTTCCTGTGTGCTCTGGCCGTCCATGGCTGTAATCACCGTCCGGTTTTCGACGCTGACTACAAAGGCCATATTTTTCATCAGCAGCAAAGATTCGCGCCCGCCTTTTTCAGCTACCTTGTCCACCGCCTGGTTCAGCGTTTTTATGTCCTGGTCATTCAGGATGATGTTGCGTGAAGCCAGGCGCTCCACAGCATGGGCTGAGAATTTCACCGTGGAGGTCGCCGGCGCAATTTCCTTGCGCAGCAAATCGGGAAACTTCGGGGATTGCGGCGCCCCGGCCTCCGTGCCCCGCATTCGTTGGCTGGCAGCGTCAGTTGCACCAGGCTGTGCGGCCGGAATGTGAATCTGGTTCCTTATTTGCTCGATGGTCATGATAGCTATCTCGCTCTTGCCGTGCGGGTTGAGTTGTCCGGAATGCCGCTGATTTCGATCACATTGCCGAGCTCGACATCGACGCCGCCTACCCGCAATAATGCCGTGCCATTTTCATAGCGCACACTACTGATGACGCCGAGAATGAAAGGCTGCGCCGCAACGCTGTTGCCTTCAAAGTCCTCAGCAGCAAGACTAAAGCTGTAAACGCCATCTTTGAGTTGCTTGCCGTTTTCGTCCTTGCCATCCCAGCGTATGCTCTAGTTGCCGGCGAGCTGGTCGTCTGCGTTGATGGTGCGCACCAGCTCACCGCTGGCATCGCGAATGTGAATTCTGACGCGCTTTGCCGGCTCAGCCAGGCTGTAGTGCAATTCGCTGTCCTGGCCTTGCGAAACCTGGAAGGTATTGCCGGCTGCCCGCGCTTGCTTGCCAATAAAGGTCGTGGCCATGGTGTTATTGATCATCTGGTTTAACATCAGATCCAGCTCGATGTTGTTCTCCAGAGTAGCACTGATATTGTTCAATTGCTCCACCGAGCTGAACTGCGCAAGTTGCACGGCAAATTCATCCGCCTGCATTGGGTCGGTGGGGTCCTGGTTGCGCAGTTGCGTGACAAGAATCTTTAAGAAATCATCCTTGCCGAGGGCCGCTGTGTTGTTGCCAAACAAATTCTGCGCAGCCGGTTGTCCGATTGCTGATAACACGTCCATAGGCTGTTTCTCCGTTGGTTGTGAGGTTCATTATGGACTCTCATTCTACTCAAAATCCAAGTCCTGATAATTCAGGCGAAGTGTCGTCTCTGCGCTCATGCCCAGATATCCATGATTTCGCTGTTTCCTGCGGCGGCGCGCATGCGGTTTATAATCTCGCGTTGTGAGCGACCGCGTTGCTGCTCACCCTGGCCAAATTTCGGCCTGTCGTCATCTGATTTGGACGCCTGCCGGTTGTTCGTATGTTTGCCCGGGGTTTCCTGGTATTGCTGTTCCGTTTTCTGGTCTCTGACCGAAACATCAAGCTTGCCGATATCGATGCCATCCCGGGCTAATTGCTCGATTAGTGGTCTGAGCTGTATTTCCAGCATGCGGCGCATATCATTGGAGTCAACCTGCACCTGCAGGTGAATTCTGTCAGTTTGTTTGATGGCGTCAATCAGAACTTTACCGACATTTTTGATGTCGAGCTGCACCTCCAGCTTGTTACCGGCAGCCTGGGTTTGGTTCTGGGTGACTTCCGCTATCTTACGGATCATCTCCGCTATACGTGTCTGCTCCACGGGTTGGTCAGCGACAATCTTGCCGTTGACCACATCGAATTGCGGCGGACGGCCGCCGGCGCCGAGCATCTCTGCGGCCTGGCGTGTGTTGCTGTCGTTTTTGTGCGCCGCCAGATTCTTTGAGAATGGCTGTGCACCCGGGCTTTTTGTGTCTGTGATGAGATCGCCTGTTCCGGATGAGCCAAACCGGCGCCCGGACTCTCCCGCCTGGTCCCGTAGCGTGTCGCCGTGCTTTTGATGGTCTGCACCTGCTGCCGGCGTCTTGCGGTTTCCTGGTGACGTTGTTTCTGTGCGTAACAGATCAATCTCTTTGGCCGGGGCACTGTCTTTGCTATCTGTCTTCACGGCCACGGTGACTTGCTTGAGGTCTACATTCTGGCGCTGCAATTCTGCCAGAACGGGCTTAAGCCTGGCTTGCAGCTCCTGAGCCGCTGCTTCGCTCTCGACGACAAACTTGTGCGACACCGGCTTGTTTCCTGTCAGGGCTTGCTGTAGGTCACGGGCAAACGCCTGCAATTGCGGTTTGAGCTTCTTTGCCGCTGCGGTCGTCTCGCTGGTCTCAGTTAGCGTGCGCAAGATTCGTTCGATTCCCGAAATCTGCAGTTGTGATGGTCTGTCCGCGCCGGAAGCGCTCTCGCTTCCCTGGGCCGCCGGCAAGGTCTGACCGGGCATCGCCTGCTTTGCTGTCAGATCTAGCATCTGAGCAGCCGCGCCAGCTTTGGATTGCTGCGTGGCGACAATGCTCTTGATGTCTATTTTGCTTGCGTCCACGCCGTGCTCCGCGAGAAGTTGCTGCAACCGCTGTTTCAGGCTCTGCGACGCTGCTTCAAGTTGCGATTTATCCCTGTTCTGCGAATCATAAATGTTAATATTCGCCTTCATAGCCTTGTCGACGTTTACCTCCAGCGATATCTTGCCAGGTGCCGGGGCTGCCGCCTGAGATCGCGTTTGTGTTTCGCCGGCTGTGGCGCCGGCGGTTGTCTCTGCGCTATCAGCGCTGAGTTGGCCTCCGGGCAGCGGATTCAGAGCCGCTGCCGGCGTGCTGCGGCTGGCGCCTTGCGACGTAGACGTCTTTGTTCCTTTGCTGTCGCCATGCGTCGCAGACGAACCGGAAATGATGGCTGCGAGAAACCTGCGGATTATCTCGGTCTCAGCGGGCTTCAGCGCTGCGGTCGGACCTGCTTCATCGGTTTGATGGCTGCGGGCGCGGCTTTGGTTCTCACCGGCTTGCGCGTGCATTGCAGATGCTTTGTCCATGCCGGCAACCCTGGCGGCAAGTAGATTAATATCTTGTTGCTGTGTCTCTGTAATTGCAGACAGGGACGCTTTGCCGGCAATACGCCCTGTGGTCTCGCTCAAGCTGACCAAATTGAGGTCGAGTTTGTAGCTGCGCCCGGCGCCGTGGCGGTCGGTTTGCAACGCGGAAATTTCCTGTGTTTCCGGATCAAATTTGATTTTCAGAGTTCCGCCAGCTTTGTCTTGTACCGAGACCTCCGTCAGCTCATTTTGGGAAATCGCTGACCCGAATATGTGCATGAGCATGCTCAGGAGCTCCGCGCTTCCGCTGTCATCAGCAGTCACACTGTGCAACTCTGACGCTGCAAGTGATGGGCTCTTACTTTGCACTTCACCAATGTTTAGCAGGCCGATGTTCGCGAGTCCGTGCGGTTTCAGCGTTTGTCCGGAAAGGCTGCGCGATGTGTCCGTTTCGCCGGCGAGCAGGGAAGTGAGCAGATTGGTGAACTCCTGCGCGATGCGGGCGCGCAGGGGAGCGGCTGGCGCTTCGGCGCCCGTAGCTTCATCCTCTGCCAGAAGATGGTTGCTTCTTGCCAGAACATCTGTCAAAATCATCAGTTTTTGCCTCCGGCTATATCGGCGAGTATCTTCCCAGCCCGTTCAGGTGGGAGCGAGTTGAAAATCTTAGATCGGTCTTTCGGGCGCGCCTTGTCATAAAAGATCTGCACCAATCTGTCCGGCAGATTACCCAGAATGGGCGCGAGCGCTTCTTCTTCTATGTCTCCTAGCATTTTGACCAGATCCTGCAGTTTTTTGTCTTCCTGAGCTTTGTTGTAACTGATCTTGCGTTCCTCGTAGGTTTTGGCCAATTCCTTGAGCCTGGCGTTCTCCTGTTTCAGCTTCTTGATTTCGAATTCTTTCTGCGAAAGCTTCATGTCTCGGTCCTGCAATTGCGAGACGTATTCCGTCAATTCTGTCAGCAAGCCTTCGACAACCACAGCCAAAGAATCGATATGCTCGGTGTAGACTGAATCTGCCATCTCGGCGTCCTGGTGATATTGTGTATAGTTGAGCACGGGCACACTATCCGTTTTCTCCAAGATCTTGTCGCGGCTGAAGTACATCAGCACCATCGTTGCGAGAAAAGACAGAAAGTAGAAGGAAATCCACAGTGCTGTTTTCATAGTCTGTCCATGTTGCTATGCCGGCACATTGCGTCTTGCCAGCTCATCCAGAAATGCCTGTTGCTTTGCCTCGTCGAGCAGGCGGATTTCTTGCTGATGCCGTTCTTTCAGGCGGTCCAGTATCTTTCTGTTCTTGGTTGCCTGCAGCAGTTTTTGGCGCTTGTTTTCGACCAGCCGCTCTGTTTTGTGCAACACGCTTAGCTGCTCTTCGATCGACGACATCAGCATATTCAGGTAGTGATAATAGCCTGACAATTGCCGTACATTTTGGATCATGCAGGCGTTCATCTTTTCGACAAACGTGTCCTTGCGGCCCTCGATCTGGTGCAGCACGGATTGCTCCTGCTGCAACTTGAGGCGTGCTGTCGAAAGCTCTTTTTCCTTTTCTTTCTCGATGAGTCTTCTGACGTCGAGAACACGTTGCAGTCTGAAGGTTGCCATTTAGCTTTCCTTTCCGGCTTTTTGCAGAGCCTCAGGCTGCAGATGCATGGAAAGCAATGCCTGTAACTGCTGCGCTGTGCGGGCTAAGTCGGATTTCTCGAACATGCCCTGTTTTTGAAAGGCGCGGATTCTATCGATCATCGCCACCGCCTTGTCGATTCGCGGGTTGCTGCCGCGCACATAGGCGCCGATGTTGATCAAATCTTCGGACTCATCGTAGGTCGCCAGCATGTCTTTGACGGCGTTGGCATGCTCCACCTGCGATTCGCTTACCACATCAACCATGACCCGGCTGATGCTCTGCAAAACATCGATTGCCGGGTAATGTCCCATTGCCGCAAGCCGGCGGGACAGAACGATGTGGCCGTCCAGTATGCCCCGCACCGTGTCCGCCACGGGTTCGTTCATGTCGTCTGCCTCCACCAGCACGGTGTACAAGCCGGTAATGCTGCCTTGCTGAAAGCTGCCGGCGCGTTCGAGCAGTCTGGGCATGAAAGCAAAAACCGAGGGCGTATAGCCGCGGGTTGTCGGCGGCTCGCCCACAGCCAGACCGACTTCGCGCAAGGCCATGGCCACGCGCGTCAGCGAATCCATCATGAGCTGGACATTCAGTCCCAGGTCCGCGAAGTATTCTGCGATGGCGGTTGCCACCAGCGCTGCTTTCACCCGAATGAGCGCAGCGTGCTCGGAGGTGACGGTGATGATGACCGAGCGCTTCAAGCCTTCTTCGCCGAGATCGCGTTCCAGGAAGTCGTTCACTTCACGCCCGCGCTCACCGATCAGGGCGATGACATTGACATCG
>CAZVSL010000320.1:0-7443 GCA_964629935.1 uncultured Calditrichaceae bacterium
TCGCCTGCTGCCAAAACGGCACATCGGCGTCCGGGTAGCAGCACTGCTGCAATACATGCCAGCGCAATTCCAGTTCAACCATGTCATCGTTACCGGAAACGAATCTTCGCCCCGCAAGCATTGCCGGATTTGCCCCTGGCAAGCCGGACCTGGGTCGCCAGCCGTGCTTTCCCAGCAACCTCGTTGCTGTGTCCGAATTTTCTGTATCAATACACAATGCTATCGCGTGAACGGGACGAAGCGAGACGTCCCTGTAGACCGACAACACTGAGGCTGCATCCTCGAGCAACAAGGTTCGGATACCGGAGCGCTTGAAGTCTGCGACCAGAGATGAGAGTTTCTGCAGAATCAGGCGGTTCTTGTACCAGGTTAAGCGTTTGATTCCTTTCAATTTGTTCATCAACGAACAGTTCACGCCCAGGGTGCGAAGATTTTGATATAAGAGCGGCAAAAGTTGGTAAACTTCTTCGGGCAACTCGTCCCGGCTCAATCTGTGCTGGTATTTATCCCAGGCACGGATTGCCTCTCCGCCTTCTGCAAGTGCGGCTCTGAAAAGAGTCTTCATTTCATGATTCACTGGAAACCACCTTGTTATCACTCATGCAGACTCTGCATCCCGGCGTATTTTTCGGGTTGGTGCTTTCACCGGGCAATCAGTTTTTGTGATCCACTCCACCAATTTCCTCGTATGGGCCCAGGATAGTTCATCCATCCGGAGAGCTGCTTTGAAATACGGCCAAAACTCGCCAAGCTCATGCATGCGGCCAACTACAGCGCATTCGTTTCTTAGCCTGTGCACCCAGCCCAGGAGTATTTCCTTGTCCGTGCCCTCAGCATACAAGACGGACTGCTGCAGATAGTGCGGGATTTCAGACCTGTGGCCACTGCGATAGAGCTGCCACACACTCCACATGCTGATGTCGTACAACACCCGACGTTTCAGAGCGCAAATGTCGCCGGGAAGGTCAGGGCGCGCAAAAAAATCTGCAAACACTCGGTTTACAGATTGCACACGCTCCAAACCACTGTGTGTCAGGCTGGTTTGATGCTGCCGATACATGACCGTCGTTTGCTTCAACCAAGTTGCCTGACTGCCATTCAGCATCATGCGGAGGACCAAATCGATGTCTTCTGCCTGCCTTAAATCGGAATTAAAACCCCCGACCCTTTGCACCGTGTCACGGCGCAACATCATGGCGCCCATGTAAAAAGGGTGCACTTGCAGACACGCTTTCAGATCTAGCTCCGCTGTGCGGCGCCAGGGTTCGACGCTGCCGATTTCTTCTATGGCATGGTTGACCAGGCGCCAGCCACTATGGACGAGATCCGTCCCATCACGCGAATCGAAGCAAGCGACCTGAGCTACCAGTTTGCCAGGCAGCAGGATGTCATCGCTATCCAGGAATACGACGAACTCGCCGCTGGCCAATTCAAGGCCGCGATTGCGGGCTGCTGACGGTCCGCTGTTTTCCTGATAGAAGTAACGGATTCTGTCGCGATACGGCGCCAGCACAGTCCCGGTATCATCCGTCGAGCCATCATCCACAACGATGACCTCGTAGCAACTGTAAGACTGGGCAAAAACACTCTCCAGTGCCTGGACAATAAAGCCGGCGCTGTTATAGCTCGGCATGATGATGCTGACCCGTGGCGTATTTCCCGATACTGTCCTCATATTGTCCTCACGCAGCAGAAACGCGGAAGCATTTTTCGATGACCATGATATATTGTGACACCATTCTCCCAGCACGAAACATGGTTTCAGCACGCTTTTTGCCTGCCTGTCCGAGACAACTACGCAACTTTGCATCCCCTGTCCAGGTTTCTATCGTTGTACGTAACTCACTGATTGTCCTTTGCGGATCAATTTCGGGAGAAGTGAGCAGTTTTCCGGTTTCTGCAAGCGCTTCAGGAATGCCGCTAACCGCGGTGGCCATCACGGGCAAACCCTTTGCCATGGCCTCCATGATAGATAACGGCATGCCCTCAAACTGTGACGGCAAGATAAACATATCCGCTGCATCCAAGATTTGTGGGATGTCCGTCCGCACTCCCAGAAACCTGACCTTGTTAGCGAGGCCCAATTCAGATGCAACCGCCCGCAGTCGGCTTTCGTAGTTGCCGCCGCCAACCCAGATAAACCAGAGCTGAGGCCATATCCTACTTTCCTTGAGCTGCGCCATGGCCTTGAGCTGATACTGATACCCTTTTACGATGCCAAGTCTGGCAACTGTGAGCGCAAGCACGCCATCATGCGGTATTCCCAGATCCTGTCGAACGCGCGTTCTTGTGTGTGCATCGCAAGGCGCGAAGAACTTCGCGGGTCTGCCGTTGTGTATTACCTGCCCTTTGTCCGTTGGCAAACGAAACACCCTGTGCATCAACTCCAGGTTATTCTTTGAAACTGCGACCACAGCCTCAGCATGGCGAAAAACCTCGGACAGCCTATCCAGGTAGGGCGCAAATTGCTCGCACCACTCAACGGCAACACAGTGAACAACCACGACGAATGGAATCTGTAACCTCACAGCTATTTCTTTGGCCTTGAGGTTTGAAAAGGGAGCGCCGCCGCTAAATATGACCAGGTCCGGTTGGGTCGCACTGAAAACACGTTCTGCCTCGGCAGAATCTTTGAGCGCACGCGGCGTTGTCGTTCTGTCGTAGAGATCGTCAGGCTGGAGCCAAATGTGTGCGATGCCCGCCTCGATACGCTCGGCTATCAGATGGTGTGATGCTTTTGCCTGGGCGTACGTGATCTTATATCCAGCCTGCCGCAGCCCACGCGTCACCAGTTGATTGCACTGTGCTACGCCGTTGATACCGGGACAATCAGTATAAAACAAGAGATGCCGACCCCGCCCCGGCTCTTTGCGTGCTCGCTCAGAGCTCGGTTTAGCAGACTCATTTCCTGCACTCCCGACACTTTCTTGTTTGCATAGCAGTTCATCCAATTTTGACCTTAAACTACCGTCAGCAGGCTCGCGGGTCACGGCTTGTCGATAAATTTCGACTGCTGCTTTAAGATCGTCCTGTTTCAGGAGCAAATCAGCAAGTTCTAAATAGGCTGGGACATAATCTGGATTCAAACGAATAGCTTGCCGCAGGCAATCCATTGCACATTGCGTTTTTCCCCTAAGCCGCCAAACATTGGCAAGCTTAAATTGAACTTCTGCTGAGTTGCCAGTGAGTTTTTTTTTTCTGTGACATCTATTATAGTGTCTGAAAAATCTGACTCTCGATAAAGCTTTGTAAGAAATACTCGGCAGTCAATTTGTCCCTGGTCGCGCACGATTTCAAATAGTTATGCGCTTGCAGAACCAGAGATGTGTCCAGAGCCTTTTCAGCGGCCTCTGGCAGGGTGGTAAAATAGAGCGGGTAGTTCTCACCAAGGTATTCGACCACAGCCGGCAAGGGGTTAACAAGCAAAGGCGTGGCCCGGGCAATACATTCGATAACGGCATTGTTGGCGTTGGCATCGTACAGGTGGAGAAAAACGAGATTAGCTGACAATAGCTCATCATATTCGCTATTGGACAGATGTATCACTTCGCGTGTGTTGTCGGCGAAACCCGGCTCCAGGGATATGCCCGACACTTCTAACTCCCTTTCAATTAGTCGCTGCAGATAGGAATCCGCATTATCAAAGAACATGGGAACCAACCGAATTTTCTCATATTCCATGGGATTGCTTCTGCCTATCGGCAACTGATAGATTGACGAGAGCCTGCGTAACCACCAACCAATCTGAACGATCTTCTTGCCGGGATTGGACATGAATTTCTCGAAGTCAAACTGCAATTCGGGTATCTCCGTGGGATGCACCAGAGTTGAAACAGGCATTCCGGTTTGCTGCCGCAGCCAGTCAGCGTGATATTCGGAAAAAGTAAACAATCCCTTGCAATGTTCGAGACTCTTCTTCCAGATATCTTTGGCGAAGATGGTCTGTGGCGACTCTTGGAAATGAAACCATTCCGGCATGCTCTGAGGATTATGAATGCAGCCAACCCATGGCTCCTGATATGGCGTGATGCCTTGCTCTTCCGAGGTTGCCAACTGCTCGAATGTGCCGTCCTTCCGCATGCGGCGCAATATCTGCGGTGAGCGTTTCCCCGGCTGCCAATGTTTCCAGGCAAAATTGTGCTCGACAAAACCGTCGAAGCGCACTCCCTGGCTGTTGTGCACTGGTTTCAATGCCTCGATGACGTAGCTCCAACCGCTTCTATGGCAGCGAAACCACTTTTGCTGAGATAAGTTGATCCTTCCGGTCGGGCTATCTGGAAAAACGTCTTCATCAGACAGGCGGTTCATCGCCTCTGATAAAGTTCGCTGGCCATTCAGAAGATCCTTAAGGTAATTATAGCGAAACAACAGGTCTGCATCTTCGGGTTGCAACTTCAGCGCCTCACCATAGTAGTACACAGCTTCTTGTGTGCTTCCCTGCTTCAACATCAGTTCGGCAAGTTTCATAGATGCAGGCACATGTTGCGGGTTTAGGTCCAGGACGCGCTCATATCCTGATTTAGCGGTCTCCAGGTTGCCACGCCCATGCCACGCGCAGGCCAGTTTGAATTTGGCCTCAGCCGCACCGGCGTCCAATTCGTTCTGCCGTTTCATTTTTTGCATGCTCCGTTGCCTAGCTGTAAGCAAAATAGCGATCGAAAGGATCCATGCCTTCCTCCAGGATCGCTGCTCTTTCCGCCGTGATCACACTGCTATTGACAAGCCCTTGCATCTTTTGGCGAAAGATGTGATAATTTCGAGCTGTTTCCTTTTGCAGGTAAGTGACCGGACTCGCGCTTTCGGTCAAGCCTTGCTTTAGTATATCTAACGCTGGGATGTCATAAGGCCAGCCAGAATCATCATAAGCCATGATCAACAAACGGATCAGCAAGATTCTGAAGTGCTCGTCTTCGTACGCGCCCTCACACTGTCGAAACCAGCGGTAAGCAGCGATGACGTGGCCGAAGTGAATGAAGCCCCATTCTCGCTGCCAGCGGTCGATTTTGCCAGGCGGCGTGTGGCATTGGGGCCACAATGTCAAGTCACAGACGTGCCGTTCGCCCGCGATGACGCCATCGCGCCCGCGGTGTTGCAAGGGAGTAAAGCTGCGCACCCATTTGACAGCAAACATAAGCTCCCAGGTAGCTGTCAGATGGTTGATGCCGTGGTTCTCGTACCAACTATCCCACACTTTGCTGACGCCGAGGCAAGATAAATCATGTTTGCTACACTTCTCAAAATGCCTCTTGAGAAAGTTTGGTTCAGTAATAAACAAGTCGGCATCGTGCCAGAGTGCATGAGTTGAACGTACGGCTTCCACGCCCCTGACAAATTGTAGCCAATTATTAATATGCGGATTTTGAAAACGGCGAACCAGCAGTCGGTCCATTGGCCTCAGCTTTACCAGCCGAGCAGAACTGAATGCGTGTTGTTCCAGCATCGCGTCAAAAATTTCGGTTGCTCCGGAGAGCCATTTGTCCGGCACCACGATGGTTTCAACGAGATGGTCAAGGCTCTGCTTGCCACAAACTTCCAGGGCGATTTTTAAAAAAACCGGCAGATCGCCGGGTACCAGAATGAGTATACTATAACCGGTAGTCACTTCGTCTGCCGGCGGCCTCCAGCACCCGTATAAACTTTCCAGATCAAATTTGGCTCTGCCCATGATGTCCGTTATTCTCGGCTTTGTACGAGTAGTGAGGCCAGCGATTTTCGGACTTTCTCCGATCTGCTGCACTTGAGTCCCGCACGAATGTTGGCGACAGCAGCCTCATACGCACCCGACTCGAGCTGGGCCTCAGCGATGGTCAGCGCGCGGACGGCCAAGTGTTCCTTTGCCCTGTTACTGACCTCATCTGTGAAAATAGCAGGCATGCAGTCACTTGAGAAATCGATGGACTTTCGACTGTCATCGACCTGTTCTCCGGAAGTGAGCAGAGAATCTGTTTCGGAGTCATCGTTTCTTGAAATGACGGCCAAAATCTGTGGCTCAAACCAAACCGGATATCGCGTGGCAACACGTTTCCACATATCCCAATCGAAAGCCGAGCCCACCTCGTCTGTGAAGCCACCCAATTCTTCATAAGCTTCTCGTTTGACCACAACCGATGAAAATTGCAGCCTGCACATCAGAGCAATGCGTTCGAGCCAATTGTCGATAACGCCAGGGGCGGCGCGTTCCAGCCAGGAAGCCCAGCCCAGGCCCAAGGCTTGTAGCTGAATCCCACGACAGAATGCGACGCCGATGTCTTGCTGCGACCTGATGCCTGCCTCCAAAGCATCATAGAAACCCGGCTTGACCCAATCGTCATCGTGTAGGATATGAATCCACTGACCATGGGCTCGACCGAGGCAGAGGTTGAAGATGTACGGGTGCCCAAGATTCCTGCTCTGCTGATGCAAGACCACACGCTCCCCAGCAGTGGTGTCAACGATTTCTGCGATGCGACTCTGAGTTATCTCATCAGAGCCATCACTCACAACCTCGATTTGCATCTTTTCGCGACCAGGCGCCTGGTTAACGACACTCTGAATGGCTCGTTCCAGATGAGTGACGCGGTTGTAAACCGTGATCATCACCGACCAGAAGGGACGGGTTGAGGTTGGCGGCAATGGCTTGATTTGCGGAAAGCTGATTTTCGGCTCCGCAGGTGGTTCGCATACGGCTTGTTTAGCGTTGAGGATGCCGTATCGCAAAAGCTGCTGACTGTCGACCAATTTGACCGAGTGACGGGGGTCATACAGCGTAAGCCTTCGATTTTTGGACAGAGCGCGTGCATATTGCTGATATTGCCTCGCATTGCCGTAATGCTGTTTTCTTTGAACTTCCTGCTCCACATAATCACGAAATTGGGCCAGAAACTTGAAATGGAGTAAGCACCCGCTTTCCAGTGCAACATCCTTTGCCGGGTAATTCGTCCAATGTTGTCCTCCGGCCAGAATCGAATCTTGACTATACCTGAGCAGCGGAACCTTGCTGAGTAGATATTCGCCCTGTTTTCCAAACACGCGTTGCCGAACGCCGCCAAAGTAGAGCGTCTGATTATTATATGGGCCGGCATTTTCGTATTTTGTGTGGTAGAACTGGCGGTCAAAATATGGACAAAGCTTTCGAAAGTCCTGTCCTTCGGTGTATCGAACTTCCTCGACGGATTGCTCAGAATACATATCCAGGAGGATGGCGTTGACAGCTTTCTTCTGCTTGTCGTCCAGGTCAGCGCACAGCTCAACCAGAGACCTTCGCTCATAATCTACGAAACAGAAAAGCTCATCGATATCAACAATCAAACACCAGTTGTCTTGAGCATAGCTTCTCAGCAGCACCTCAAACCATGCTGAACCAAAATTGGCCTCGTTGAAGGAAAGCGGTGAGTGCCAGGTATAAACATCGGGTTGCCTCTGCAAGAAATCCACGGTGTCATCTGTTGAATCGTTGTCAATGAC
>CAZVSL010000321.1:0-5665 GCA_964629935.1 uncultured Calditrichaceae bacterium
CCGTGAAATATGATTATCTCGACAAAGATCAGTTGCCGGGCCGCAAGAAGAAGCGCTTCAAGGAGCGCATCGATATCTGGGGCGCCGACGGCACCGAGGAGGGCCGGCGCGCCAACTACATCGAAATCAGTGACGGCAAGGTCCTGAAGGTGGATTATGAGCACCACCCTGCCATCATCGATCTTATGGATGAAGTCAACCAATTCCGGGCGAACAACCTGAACCTGGTGCTGATGGACACCAATGAGCTGGCGCTGGTGGACCTGGTAAAAGAGATCTATAAATTCGAAAAGAACGAGCTGACAGCGATCGTCTACATCGAGCAGGATTTTTCCCGCGTTATTTTCCTGAAAGGCCGGGACATCTACCACATCACGCCCATCGTGCACAAAGGCAGCATGTCTGACGATGTGCTGGACGTGATCTACAGCAAGATGATCTTTGCGCAGGACCACTATTTCATTCCGGAGATCAACAAGATTCTGGTGGCCGGCCATTCTTCGCGGCTGAAAGCAAAGTATTATTTCAGACAGAAATTTCCGTCTGCGGTGACCGGCTATCTCAATTCCAAGAAAATCCAATCCGATCTGCGCTTCAAGGACCGCGGCCTGCTGTTTTCGCGCTATGCCGTGCCCATTGCCCTGGCGTGGAAAGCGCTCATCAAGCGCGCTTACAAAACCAGGAACAAAAACCTGCTGCCGGAATACATCCTGGAACGGCAGACCATGCCGAAGCTGGCTATCCACGGCTATGTCTTCCTGTTCCTGCTGGCGGCAACCGCGTTTACTTTTAGCTGGGCCATCGTCACCAAACGTATTGAAATCCGCAAAGTCACAACGAAAATCGCCCAGATGCAGCGGCAGATTGAGAACAACAAGTCCCTGACAGAACGCGTGCACTCATTTGACGATCAGATCATCACCATGGAGCGCAAGATCGCGCTGGTGGATAGCTTTAGCACCGGTTTCGATGTCACCATGAATGTGCTGCACACTCTGAACGAGCAGGTCCGGAATACACGGGACATCTGGCTAACAGATGTGAGGCAGAGCGGCAAGAAGATAAGCATAAACGGCATCGCGACCCGGCGTGATAAAGTACCGGTGTTGGCCAGCGCTCTGGGGCGGGCCAACCTGAAGAGCGTCACCCGTTCTGAGTTCGAAGGCTCAGATGTCTACATATTCAGTTTGCAGAAAGAGATCGATCCGCAGGACGAAAGTTTCAAGACGCTCGATGTCGCCAGGATTTTGGGTGAGAGCGGCGTGCATTTACCGGACCAGGAACAAGCCGCAGCCGACCAGTCCGAAAGTGACGCAGACCCGGCGAATCACGCGACAGCCAGCAACGGCAAGGCGCCGGTAAAAACAACCGTTGTTGCAGCGAATGGCAACCACGTTGCAACTGCCGGAAACGGAATCGTGAAAACAGCCACACAGGATAACAATTCCGGGTATTTGTATGGCTTGCGCATCGGCGCTTACGAAACAAGCCAGGTTGCACGCCGGGAATCCAAAACGTATAAGCAAAAGGGTTATGAAGTGCGCCTGACCAGGCTGGCGCCGCCAATCGACGGCAAAGCGTACGCCCTGGTTGTGGGCGCCTTCGACGACTATCGCAAGGCCCAGAAACTATCGGATCTTTTCAAACAAAACTCCGGCATAGACAACACGATCATCAAATACCGCAGGTCTAACTGAGTTATGCTTTCAGTTTGAACACATAAACACTTAAAAAGCAGGGGAAAACGTGTTTGCAAAAAGAAACAGTGCGACCTTAGCCATCATCTGGTTGCTCATCCTGATCGTGGGCATCTTCTGGTATTTCCGCGATTCCCGGCGCCTGTCAGAGGCCGTCGCCGAAGAAGAACAAGTGCGCACCAAACTGGCGGAATCGCAAAGCGAGGTGCGGCGCCTCACGGACGTAGAAACGATTCACCGTGAGCTGAAAGAAAAATGGGAAGGCGCGCCGAAACGGATCATTTCCGCGGAGGAGCCAGCCTTCACGCTCAACTACCTGAGCTGGCTGGTGAACTCGAACAACCTGAATATTTATTATGATTTCGTCGTCAACGCCCGCAAGGAAACCGATGACGTCACCCAATTCACCTATACCCTGACCGGCGAGGGGCCGTACGATGACGTCAACAAGCTCATCTGGCACCTGACCTATCAGCCCGTTCTGTACATCGTCAACAACATCGGTCTGAGCCGCAGAAGCCGGGACTCCGATTACGTTGGTTTCAACATGAAACTCAATGGCTTCACAGTGGACCGAAAATCCGAAACATACGACCAGGTGGAGGATTTTGAGGGCCGCCGGTTACCATCGCCCGGGCGCATCCACGATATCTTCAAACCGGTGATCCAGCCGAAACCCGTGGCCCGCACGACAGCGCCGCCGAAGCGGACAGCGCCGTCAAAACCGCAACTGCCGGCAAGAAAGCCCGGGGAGATAGACGTAAGCAAGGCCTCGCTCAAAGCAGTGACGCCGGGCTCGGTATTTATCGCAGACGAAACAGGAAAAGTGAAGCAGCTTGAACTCGGCGCCTCCGTTTATCTCGGCAGGCTGGTACGTATCAATCAGGAAAGAAATGAGGCCGAGTTCATTCTCACCAAATTCGGAAAACAAGAAAGGGTGGTTCTGTCAATTGATGCAAGAAAGTAGTATCGCAGTATACGCCGCAAAACCGGCGACAGGATTGCCCCAAATGCCAAACAGATTGCCAGTCACATTTTTGGTTCTGGTGCTTATGCTCTGTCAGACTGTAGTCGGTTTCACGCAACAGGAAATGGATTTCCCGGGACGCCCTATTCGTTCCGATGAGCGGGTCACGCTCGACAGAAGCCTGCCACTCTCGACCGCGCTCGATATTTTAAACCAATTCAGCATGAAATTCGAGGGCAAGACAATCATCGATACCAAAGGAAGCCAGCAACCCATTGGTGTGATGGTCAACAACATGTACTGGAAGCGCGCGCTCGAGTTTATTTTGCGCTCCAACCTCATGCGATATGAAGAACATGAGCGCTATTACCAGGTTGTGCCCATGGTGGAAGCAAAAGAACAAGCGGCGCCGGAGGGCCTGGATTTGATCAACACCTCGACGCGTGAAATCGAGATCAATGCGGTCTTCTTCGAGGCCGACTATGGCACCTTGCGGGAGGCCGGCATCGACTGGTCGCTCGTCAACAATGGCCGCGTGCGTGTCAACACGCGCTTTGCCCGCGAAGTAACCCGCGACCTTTTCGGCGTTGAATATCGCAACAAAACCTCGACCTGGGATATCTTCGGCTTGCTGCGCGTGTTCGAAACCCTGGACAAAGGCGAGGTGATCTCCAACCCCCAGATCAAGGTCCTGGATGGCCAGGAAGGCAAGATCAAAGTCGGCACCAACTTCTTTCTCACCACACGCGACTTCGCCGGCAACACCCGCTTTACGGAATATGAATCCGGCACCATCCTGACGGTGACGCCCACGGTCATTGGTACGCCGGACTCTGTATTTATCCATCTGGATATTCGCGCCGAACGCAGCAGCGTCAACCCGGACCCGGTGGCGGTCACCAAAGCTATCACAGAAAGCAACACCCAGGTGCTTCTGCTCAACGGCGAGGAGACGGTCATCGCCGCATCGCCCACAACTGCGCGCACGTTCTCCAATCAGGTCGCGCACACGCGGCGAGGCATTCCGCTCTTGAAAGACTTGCCGCCGTGGTTTTTTGGACTGAGGTATGTGTTTGGCTACAACTCGACCCAGGTTACCAAGAAAGAATTGATAATCGTGCTGCAGGCAAGCGTGCTGCCAACGATCGCCCAGAGAATCACTGCACGCGCACAAAACAAACGAATCTATATCGATGAAAAACGCAAGGAATTTCAAAGAAAGGTGCGGCAGTTGAAATCGAACCCGAACGAGATCCCTCGGAGCAACGGTCGTTCAATGCGCCGCAGGAGGTAGCTTATGGGATACCGCGAGCTCATGTTAAGCATCGGCGCCCTCATGGTGTTTGCCATGGTCACCATATCGGTAAACCGAAACACCCTGGCGCAGAACGACGCCATTTACGGTCAGCAGGCTGAGTACGTAGCCCTGAACCTGGCGCAGCAATTCATCGAAGAAGCCAAGCTCAGGGCATACGACGAGGTCACCATAGATGGCACAGTCAGTTCACCCAGCGAATTCAACGCTGTCGGTAATTTCGGACCCGGAAATGGGGAAACTTATCCTAACTTTGACGACGTCGATGATTATCACGGCCTGTCGCAGACATTCGACACCAGCATCGGACCCATGCAGGTTGACATTGAGGCTTACTATGTTACGGATACAGACCTCACCACCGATGCGGCGGCCAAGACCTATTACAAGCGCATGATCGTGTCCGTACAAAGTGACTATCTCAACAGCCCGGTGCGCGCCGAGTACGTGTTTTCCTATCAACGAAATTAGGGGGAACTTGCTATGAATGACTGGATAGCTTTGATCGGCTCCATCACCATCGGTGGCTTGTTTATGCTGAGCGTCATGCGGTTTTATGGCGGCGTGATCGAGCACTCACAGGAAACAACCTTCGAGCTGATCACGCAGGAAAACGCCGTCGATCTGCTCGAGATCATCGAAAGCGATTTCCGCAAAATGGGTAGTGGCCTCGTGGTTGCGCAACCACCGGTAATATCGAACCCGGACTCCTCAGACATCACATTCTGGGCAGACGTGGATGAAGACGGCGACGCCGAGACAGTCCGGTATTACACCGAAGCTCCGCTCAGCGCAAATGCGCCGCCCAATCCGGACGCCGTCATCCTGTACCGTGTCATCGATGGCGCAAACACGATTTCGTCGGTGGCCGGCGTTACGGTGTTCTCTGTTGAGCCGCGGGATATTCTGGGCAACACACCCACTGACCCTTCGGAAATTCGGATGATCGATCTCAACGTGCGCATCGAGAGTCTGTATGACTACGATGGTGAATTCGCAACCGTCGTGTTCAACAAACGCTTCACACCGCAGAATCTCATTAAGCCGAGCGATCTCGATTTCGATGGCGGCGGCGGCGGTGGCGAAGATGATTAACGAGCCAAACGGGGGTACCTCATGGGAAAATCAATGTTAATCATCGTGCTCGGCCTGAGTACGGTAATGGGCATGACGCTGTTTAATATCACTTCGAGCCAACAGCGCGCCTCGCAAACGATGGTGCAAAAGTATGAGCAGCTCATCACGCGTAATGGCGTGGAGAGCATCACCAATGTGGCCATATCAAAGGCGTTGCGCTCCGAATCACTGAGCGGCTCCTTCACAATCGATAACGTCACTTGCAACGTATCGAGAACCAATACCACTCAGGACTCAGTGACGGAGGCGTCCAAGCAAGCCATGACCATCGTCTGTGATTATGACGGCGTCAAAGATTCCACCACAGTTGTGATGATGCGTCCGGCCTATTCCTACTTCGGATATTTTTCGTCATCCTCGACCTGGCCGGCTCATATCGTATTTGAAAGCGGGGACACGCTGGCGGCGCCGGTTTACGGCAATGCGCCCATCCACATCGACGGTCATCCGGTGTTTCTGGACAAAGTGGTTTCGACGGCAGACAGCTTCGAAGTTATCAACTCCGGCAAGGCCCGCACTTATGGCGGCACAGAATTCAATGCTGATGTG
>CAZVSL010000321.1:5675-7427 GCA_964629935.1 uncultured Calditrichaceae bacterium
GTGATCGATCTGCCCAACAACAGCACACTTGCAGACCTTGAAAATGAAATCGCAGCCAACGGCCGTACTTTTTCCGATGCAAATGATTTGTATATCACCTTCAAATCAGACAGCACGTTCGACTGGGTGCAGGGCGCAGCCAGCGGGAATGAAAGCATTGCCGGCGCCAACGGCTTGATCATGCTATCTTCCGGTTTCGACCTTCACGTCAAGGGTATGGTCGCCGGCAAAGTGACCGTGCTGGCCGCCGACGACATCTACATTGACAGCACGCTGGTATACAACGATGATCCGAATAGCATCGACGGCTCCGATGACTACCTTGGTTTGATTGCCAAAGATGACATCACCATCAAGCGGGATTACTCAAACCTGAACATCCACGCCGCCATGATCGCGCTCCAGGACCTGGAAGTAGAGAACCATGACAGTGGACTGCCGATGGGCACGCTGACCATACTCGGCTCTATTGCCGTTTATCGTGACAATCCTTTTGGCACATACATTGGCGGGCTGCTGACCACCGGCTACAAGCGCAATCTTGTTTACGACGCCAGATTGAAAGACAGAACGCCGCCCTACTTTCCCAGGCTGCTGGACCGGATCGAGATAGCATACCGCACGGATTGAGCGCTCAAAACCGATTACCTGGTCTTGATAAACCGGAGGAGCAGTAAAAGGATGTAGAAACAAAAGATACGTACAACATAGAGAGAGGAAGAAATGGGAAAATCAATGCTGGTCATTGTGCTGGGCTTTAGTACGGTGTTCAGCGTGACTTTATTTAACATTTCATCGAGCCAACAGCGCTCGGCGGAACGGCTTGTGGAACAATACCAGAAAATAATCACGCGCAACGGCGTCGAGAGCGTTACCAATGTCGCGATTTCCAAGGCGCTGCGCTCTGATACGACCAGCGCCACCATGACGCTCGATGATGTGACGTGTAAGATTTCACGCAAGGATGCAACAGAGGATTCTGTAATAGAGGCAAGCAAGAAAGCCCTGACCATCGCGTGTGATTACAACGGCATCAAAGATTCAACAACCATTGTATTAATGCGGCCGGCTTATTCATACTTCTACTATTTCAACGACAGCTCGTGGCCATCACACCTCTTGCATGAAACCGGCGATACCCTGACGGCCCCGATTTACGCAAACGACCGCATCGACATCGATGGTTACCCGGTGTATCTGGATAAAGTCGTTTCTACTGCCGATGGCTTCAACGTTTTGAATAGCGGCAAAGCCAGAACCTTTGGCGGCACAGAGTTCGAGGCGGATGCCATTCCATTGCCGGACGGGGCAGCCCTGGCCAGCCTCGAAGATGCCATCACGGATCAGGGAATGAAATTCCTCGATAACCACGATCTTCACATCACATTTAAAGCGGACAGCACATTTGACTGGGCGCAAGATGGCAACACCGGCAACGTACACCTTGCTGATATCAACGGACTTATCTGGCTGGCGCGCAGCAGGGACCTGCATGTAAAGGGTCAGGTCGCTGGCAAAGTCACAGTGTTAGCAGATGACGATATCGTCATCGACAGCACACTTGTCTATGCAAACAGCCCATTCAGCATTGACGGCTCCGATGATTATCTCGGCTTGATCGCCAAAGATAACATCAAGATTGCAAGTGATTATTCAAACCTGGAAATCCACGCGGCAATGATAGCGTTGAATCACTTCGAGGTACGAAATCATGACAGCGTGCTGCCCCGAGGGACCCTGACCATTGTTGGC
>CAZVSL010000322.1:0-7389 GCA_964629935.1 uncultured Calditrichaceae bacterium
CCATGGCTCGCCGGTTTTTGAGCGTGTCCACAGAAAACCATCGGACCAGCTACCCGGTTTGACCGGCGCTACCAGCGGTTTGCCACCATAACTGACAGCGATAGAGACGGTTTCTCCCGGCAATGCCTGGCGTGGCAACTGTGCACTGATCTTGCCCTTTTTGTGCTCGAATGGGAACGGACTGACATGATTGTTTGTGGAAGCGGGTTTGATGCTCGAAACCTTGAGACGGTTATCCAGGTCCAGTACAAACTGGTCGAGAGGCGCAAGCACTTTGGCATCGACCCGCAACGTCCCCTGAATTGTGCTGTCCGCCGGATTGACAAACAAAGTCAGGTCATAATATTGCACATCGTAGGCAGCTTGCTCCGGTAGGAGCGGACCGCCGGAGTTATAAGTTGGGTTCTGTGAGAGTGCAGCCGATTGGCTGATTACAACCAACAGAGCAAAAACAAAAACGATTGTCCTCATCCTGATCTTTCTTCTCCCTGATAAAAGCAAAAAATGAAACCTCGTCATGCATGACGCAATCGATAGTCGCGGACGATCTCATCCATGACCCAATTTGTACGTGCTGCAGAGTCGCCGTTGCTCGGAGACTTTCCACGCCCGAGCAGCTCATCTACCACAGTCTGGATCATAGGTTGTTGGATATGTTGTGGGGCGCCAAGGTCGAATTCTTCGATGCCTTCCGCGGTCTCCAGCCGTACCGGTATGCGGTCGAATGCTGCAAATGTGATTTTACCTTTGTTGCCGACTATCTGCAGGCGCTCTGTGCGACTGCTCTCGCTGGCGGAAAAGCACCAGAGCCCATTTCCCATAACGCCGGAGTTGAACCTGAAATTGGCGCACACGATATCTTCCGCCGGATAGTACCCGGCCTGGTTTTCTGCCAGGCCATTTACTGCCACGATTGGACCAAACAAAAAATCGAGATAGTCAAGCTGGTGCGAAGCCAGATCGAAGAAATAGCCGCCGCCTGAGATTTCCGGCAACACCCGCCAGGGCAGGTTTTCCTGGTCTATGGCAGCCTGCCAATCCGCTGGGTAAACAAGCTGAATCGTCACGAACCGGATATCGCCGACAGCGCCGGCCCGCAGCAAGGCCTTGACCTTGAGAAAATTGGGGAGACAGCGACGATAGTAAGCCACGAACAGCGGTACGTTTGCCTCGCGGCAGGCCGAAATCATCTTCTGGCATTCTTGATGATTGCGCGCCATTGGTTTTTCAACATAGACCGGTTTGCCGGCCCGCGCTGCCCGCAACGTGTATTCACAGTGAGCGGCCGGCGGAGTGGCAATGTAGATGGCGTTGATTTCCGGATCCAGAATGAGCTCATCGGCGTCATCGGTCCATTTCGGAACGTTGTGGCGCCGGGCGTAGTCTCTTGCCTTGTCTCCGTTGCGGCGCATGACGGCAACCAGTCTCGAGTCAGCCACTTTGTTAAAAGCCGGGCCGCTTTTGACTTCGGTGACATCACCACAACCAATAATACCCCAGTTAATTTGACGCAAGAGAACCTCCAACCCGGTATGCAGGGGAAAGCGTTCGAACAAAAGAGATTAAACAGAATATATCACTGCAGACGGTACAACGCAAGTGAATTATGGAAGGAATGTTACCGCCACATCATAAACAAAATGTATATAGACGCAAAGCAATTGATGTGCGGTCAAGATAAATTGTTGGAATAGAGCATCAACCTATTTCGCAAGATGACACAGAAGTCAACTTTCAGTCTTTCGTGTTGGTACCCCTTGACCATCCCGCTTCAAAGGCGCAAAAAAGTGTAGCAAGCCGTTGAAACCCTGCGTTGTGTGTATCGAGCGAATGTTTCTCAATATCTGAATGGATTTGATAACCGACAGGCCTTCCGGCTCCTGGACTTTGCGCAGGATCGGAATGGCCAGAAAGCGCAGCACTGCTGAAAACAGAAAAATGATCTTAAGGCCGGTCAAGTCAAAAAGGGCAAAATCGATATTGACCTGGCTGAATCGAAGTGCCAGCACCCCTCCGGTCAGCGCCGCCAGCGCCGCCGACAAGCCGTTGATGGAAGCATAGGCGGAAAAATAGACTGTGTTTCCCTGCCTGGGCGCCAGACGAAACAGCATGTTGGCCGAAGTCAGATTCATGCCCGCCCAGAAGAAACCACCCACCATCTGCAAGACCGGCAGCAAAATATAGACGGACGTGCTGCTTTTTGTGCTCCAAAGCCAACCTACGGGCAGGAGTGTTATGACGAGGGAGCACAGCAACATAACCGGACGGTTGCCAGCCCGGTCAGAAAAGCTTCCCCAAAATCGCATGCCGAGCAGGTCGAACAACGCCGTTATCGCCACCAGCACTGAAATATAGGTGAAGCTCAACCGCAATTCATTGAGCTTGTATACCACGAAGAAAGGCGCCGCAATATTGACCGCAAAGCTCCAGAGCATTGTGAAACGCAGTAAGTACTTGAAGTTGGTACTGCGAAACGGACTTAGTACGGTCGAGAGATACGGCGTTCGTAATGGCTGTATGTCCACAACTGGTTCAGGGGTAAGGGTTAAGTATCTCACGCTTATCAGGCCGGCGATGACTGCAACACCGAAGAGAGCCTGAAATGCTGCCAATGTGCCATCGGCGATATCCAGGTACTTTCCGCCCAGGAAGGTGAAGCTCATCACGGCTGCGCCAATTATCATGTTGCGTTTGCCGAAGAACCGGCCGCGATGTGTTTGCGGCACCAGGTCAGATATCCAGGATAACCACGCAACTGATGACACGGCAGCCAGAATGTGTGTTGCTGCCAGGATCAGAAGAGATAACAAAATGAGTTGCGCGCCGGTTAACCACATTGCACCTACTGGCAAAGCAGCCATCACCAACCATAAGCTACGCGCCCCAATGGCGGCGCGTACGCAAACTGGCTTACGTTTTCCCATCCTGGTCACCAGGTACGAGCCCAGAAATTGAAAAGAGTTGCCCACCAACGGAATGGCAGCGATTATGCCAATGTGCAATTCATTCGCCCCAAGGGCCAACGCAAACGCCGTGACAAAAACACCGCCTGTCAGCGTACTCGAGATCGCTGCAAACAGGCCATCATATAAGGAAAACTTCAGACTTTTCTGCGTACGCGTGCTAATAGCAAGCGCGCGTGCTTGAGGTGTTTCTTGTGTTTGTTCGTATAGGAGATGCATGGAAAATTCGCTTAACAGCCGAATCAGTCTTAAACCGCAAGACGCTAATAAAAAATTCACGGCCATCCGCGTTCATCGCGGTTGAATTATCTTGTCAGTTGACTCTACTCAATAAACAACATCGGGCATTATAAGCAAAAAACGGAGCAGATAAAAGCACAAACTTTTGTCAGAAAGACAATTTGCTTCCCTCGGTTTTTTGCCCTATATTCCCCCGAAATCTATTTAGCCTGGTTTATTCACGAATCTGCCTTTTTAGCCTGATGCTGAACCATCAGGCTAATCTCAGGCAAGACGGCTGAAGCCGCCTTCAGGCGGGTTCAATTACTTGTAGCCGCAGGATTTATCCTGTGGCGGAGGTGGCGATTTGTGAATAATGCAGGTTAAATAGTGTCTGGTCGAAAACATCTCAACAGGGTCATTCCAGCGGATTGTAAGCGGGAATCTTCTGCGTGACTGCAAATGGATTCCGGCTAAAACTTGTCCCTGCGTGTTTTTAGCAGGGAGCATGCCGGAATGACGAAATAAGTCAGTTCTCGGTCAGACGCTAACCAAACTATCTTTGCGAACAGCATTAAACTGAGGTGACGTATGAAAACAGCACTATCATGTCTATTACTTCTTGCCGTGGTATTTGCCAGTTGCAGTAGGAACGACAAACCCGAGTTCAAGTATCAAACAGAGCAATTTGCGGATCTGCGGATTCTGCGTTATCATGTTCCGGAGTTCGAGCAGTTGCGGCCGGAGCAAAAGGAGCTGCTTTACTATTTGTACAAAGCCGCGCTTTCCGGCCGCGATATCATCTATGACCAGAACTACAAACACAACCTGCTGATACGGCGCACGCTCGAAGCCATTGTCAATTCCTATTCCGGCGACCGCACTACGCCTGACTGGCAGAAGTTCATGGTCTACACCAAACGCGTGTGGTTCTCCAACGGCATCCACCATCATTATTCCACCATCAAGTTTCTGCCGGAATTCTCGCAGGACTATTTTGCGGAGCTGCTGGCCAACTCGCCGGCGGTGGAGAACGTCCCGACCAATGGCGTTACACCTGAGAATCTGTTGGAAAAGCTCACGCCCATCATGTTCGATCCCAATGTCGACCGCAAGCGCGTCAATCTCGACCCGGATGTCGATCTCGTAGTCAGGTCTGCCAACAACTACTATGAAGACGTGACCCAGAAGGAAGTGGAAGCCTACTACGACAAGATCATCGATAAAGATGATCCGACGCCCATCTCGTACGGCCTGAACTCCAAGCTCGTACGCGAGAATGGTGAGATCAAAGAAAAGGTGTGGAGAGTGGGCGGTATGTACAGCGACGCCGTCGAGCAGATCGTATTCTGGCTGGAAAAAGCCAGCGCGGTTGCAGAAAATGAGCAGCAGAAAAAAGCGCTCAACAAGCTGATCGAATATTACCGCACCGGTGACCTGGAGCTGTTCGATGAATATAACATCGCGTGGGTGAACGATACCACTTCACGCGTCGACGTCATCAATGGTTTTATCGAGACTTATGGCGATCCCATGGGTTATCGCGCCTCTTATGAGTCCGTGGTTTCATTCGAGGACAGGGAAGCTACCAAGCGGATCAAAGCTATCAGCAAAGAAGCGCAGTGGTTCGAGGACAACTCGCCGATCATGGACCAACATAAGAAAGAAGATGTCACCGGCGTTTCTGCCAAAGTGATCACGGTGGTGGTGGAGGCTGGCGACACCTCGCCGTCATCGCCCATCGGTATCAATCTACCCAATGCCAACTGGATTCGCGCCCGGCATGGCTCTAAATCGGTGACCCTCGGCAACATCTCGGAGGCGTACGCCGAAGCATCTAAAACCAGCGGCTACCTGGATGAATTCGCCTATTCTCAGGCGGAGATTGAGCGCGCCAGAAAGTATGGCACCCTGGCCGACAATCTGCACACCGACATGCACGAAGTCATCGGTCACGCCTCCGGTAAATTGAATGAGGGCGTAGGCACACCCAAGCAGACGCTCAAGAACTATGCCGCGACGCTGGAAGAGGCACGGGCGGACCTGGTGGCGTTATACTACCTTATGGATCCCAAGCTCATTGATCTCGGCGTCATGCCTTCCCTGGAAGTTGGCAAAGCCGCGTATGATGACTACATCCGCAACGCGTTGTTGTGGCAATTGCGTCGTTTGCAGTTGGGTGAGAATCTGGAAGAATCACACATGCGGAACCGGCAGTTGGTTGGATTGTGGGCCTACGAGCATGGCAAAGCCGACAACGTGGTCGAGAAGAAGGTAGAGCAAGGCAAAACCTATTTCGTCATCAACGACTATGATAAGCTGCGCGATCTGTTCGGACAGCTTCTGCGCGAAGTGCAGCGCATCAAGTCTGAGGGTGATTTTGCCGCCGGCAAGAATCTGGTGGAAACCTACGGCGTGAGAATCGACCATGATTTGCATAAAGAAGTGCTGGCGCGCTATGAAAAGCTCAACCTTGCGCCCTATTCCGGCTTCATCAATCCAAAGCTGACTCCGGTGATGCAGGACGGCAAGATCACGGATGTCAACATCGAGTATCCGGAGGATTTCACGCAACAGATGCTGCATTATGCGGAGACGTACTCATTCCTGCCGACTTATAACTGAGCGACAATCAGGAAGCTATCAATGTGACAGAGACCATTTTGTTAATTTTTGTCACAATCAAAGAAAAGACCGCGCCGGAGTTAAACCGAGTGAGGCTCCGGCGCGGGCTCAATCGGATTGAACACGGATGATACGGATGGAACTATTACTACCAGCATCAATCATACCGGCTGTGGACCTCGAACTCATTTTCGTCCTGCATTTAGCTTCCACTTTTGTGATGATGGGCATTATCTGGTTCATTCAGGTGGTGCATTATCCCCTGCTGAATCGCTTGACCAGAGATAGCATGCAAACCTATTACGATGCTCATATCCGGCCAACAACATTCGTTGTTCTTCCTCCGATGGTCATCGAGTTGATCACAGGACTCATATTACTTTTGATTCCGAATGATATCATCACCTTTCGACAGGCAGCCATTGGCCTGGCTTTGTTACTGATAATCTGGCTGTCAACAATGTTATTGCACGTGCCAAAGCATCGGGTGCTGGCTACAGGCTACGATGCGGTCGTACACCATGCGCTGGTACGTTCAAACTGGATTCGTACACTCGCCTGGAGTTGTCGGGGTGTGTTGGTGGCTTATGCGATTTGGTTCTGATTTAAGCACGCAAAGCATGAGTTCTTCTTACAGGATCATTCACGAAGTTGTCGCCGTTTCCCGTTTTACGATTGCCACGATGCGCACCGGTCCGCCGCTGCCGCCTTTGATTTTGATAGGCAGAGCGAATACCACGAAATCTCGCGCCGGCAACCGGCCAAGATTGGCGACATTCTCAAATGCAGGAATATTAGCCTCATACAAGGTGACGTGGCTTCGGAATTGCGTCGATTGGCCGTAATCGATGCTCGGTGTATCCAGACCGATGGCCTTGATATTGCGGTTTTCTACCAACCATTTGGCCGCGTCCGGATGGAGCCCGGGAAAATGTAATTTGGGCACGGCATCGGCGCCGCGCTCGGCAGTGCCCATGTATTTTTTCCGATCGGGCCAGAATTGACCAAAGCCCGTGCGCAACAACACGATTTTATCATCGATTTGCACGCCGTGATTGGTTTCCCATGTTGTGAAATCTTCTACCTGTACGCGGTAATCGCGATTGGCCGCACACTTCTCCGACACATCGATGACGATGGCCTCGCCTATGAGCCGCTCGAGCGGGATTTCATCCAGCGCGTGACGGTCTTTGTAAAAATGAATGGGTGCGTCGATGTGCGTGCCGCCGTGCTCTGCCATGCAAAAATTGTTGGCTTCGTAATGAAAACCACCGTCGCTTTCTCCCTGGAATACAACCTCGAGCTCGAACTCCTTGGCGGTCGGCCAGAAGATGGTGTTTTCATCATAGGCATAGGTCAAATCGATGATCTCGCCCGCCGGCAAGTAAGGTTCGGGGTCAGCACAGGAGAAAAAGAGTACGGCGGGAATGGCTACAAGGACGAGACTGCGCATAATTTCCCTCCAATTTAATAGCCTGCAAAGTTCATAAATTCCCAGCGCGGCAAAGCCGCATGGGCCGAATTACTTCTCATTCTTTGCATTCTATTGCAAAGAATGAGAAGTAATATCATACCTGAATCG
>CAZVSL010000323.1:0-1311 GCA_964629935.1 uncultured Calditrichaceae bacterium
AATATAGAGGCCAAAATTGATGCCCCAGGTGAGGTCATGTTCGTTATCAAAGCGCAGGGTCTGAAAGGGAATCGCCACCTCGGCGGTCCAGCCTAATTGGTCCCGCCTGGCGGCGCTTCTCCAGATGCCGTTCCAATCCCAATTCAGATGCGTGCCCTCAGTCTTGATTTCGCAGTCAAGCCTGGCGCCAAGAGAGTTTGTAGCGAAATAATAGGCATTACGCTGGTCGTGAAATGTATCGATAATGATCTCGACGTAATCGTTTTCCGAAAGATCGTAATCACGCCGCATCTCAGTTGCTACGATCTTTTCAGGGTTGCGGTCAAAACAGCGAATGCCAAAATAGATGTGGCTTTCATCATAGGAAATCAAAATGAAAGTGGGCTCTGAAGATGGCACGCCCTCTTCCGGCTCTTTTTGCGTAAAATTGTAAACAACTGCGGCACGCTTCCATTCGTTTCTGCTCAGAATGCCATCCAGGAGAGGCGCTTGTGAAACATGGCTCACATTCACTTCATAAGCCATGTTCTTGCTGCGCTTTGTACCGTTTGCCATCAGCCGCGAGGGCTCCGACGCTAAGCTTAACAGGCAGAAAACAGAGAGAGTTTTTAAGATAAGACGGGGCATGGCATCAATTATCGCAACTATAGCCAAAACTTAAACTTTCTTGCGAAAAAAAGCAAAGGAAAATTCAGATTTTAAGATCCAGGCCTTTTGCGGACGCACGGAGTTGTCGAGCAGGATGCCCTGGTATTGCGTAGAAGGGATGACGAGCCGCGAGCTTATGTTAAGCCGTAGTCTGATACCGGCCTGGTGTGCTATTGCTGCGATTTACTGATATCGTAATGAATTCACCGGATTCGCCACGGCGGCTTTCATCGCCTGCAACCCGACTGTGAACAAAGCGATGAGCAAGGCCAGCAGTCCGCAGACGAGGAAATGAGCCAGGCTTAACTCGATGCTGTAGTCAAAATTCTGCAGCCATTGACTCATGCCATAGTAGGTGAGCGGGGAAGCGATCAGGAATGCGATGCTAACCAGAAGGAGAAACTCACCGGACAGCAGCGCAAGGATGTCGAGCACGGTGGCGCCGAGCACCTTGCGAATGCCAATTTCCCGCGTGCGCCGTTCCGCGGTATATGACGCCAACCCAAACAATCCCAGGCACCCGATCAGAATAGCGAGTACGGAAGCGTAGGTGAATATCTTGCTGAGCTTCTTTTCCTTGAGATAAAGCTGCTCGAACACCGAATCCAGAAACGTATACTCGAAAGGCCGATGGGGCGCCAGCTCATGCCACTTCTGCTCCAG
>CAZVSL010000323.1:1321-7382 GCA_964629935.1 uncultured Calditrichaceae bacterium
CGACCTTAATTACGAGATTGTCCAGGTAGTAAGAGGCGGGCGCAATCTGCAGCGCCAATGGCTCGATTTGATGATGTAGAGAACGAAAATGAAAATCTTGCACCACACCGATTACCTTGCCTCTTTTAGGCGCACCTGCCTGCACATGTAGCATCTCGATTTCTTTGCCGACGGCATCCTGCCATCCGAGCTTGCGCACGGCTGCTTCATTGAGGATAAAGGCTTGATTTACATCCGTTGTATGGCTTGCGGAGAAGTCTCGCCCGGCAACGATTTCCATGCCGAGTGTTGAAATAAAATCATGGTCGACCATCATGGTTTGGATGTTCCAGCCGTCGTCCACATCGGCGCCTCTGGTCTTGATCGGGAAGTCGATGTCGCGCTCAATACCGGGAATTGTAGAAGTGGCCGCTATGCTCAAAACATCGGGATGGCTTAGCAGTTCATGCTTAAGAGCAAGCCAATTGCTCTGGATGGCATCGTCGCGTACCGGCGCCACGATGAGTTGTTCTTTTTGAAAGCCAGGGCTCTTGCTTTGAACGTAGTCGACTTGCTGTTTGATAACGCTGGCGCTGATGATAAGGGCAATGGATATGGCAAATTGCGCCACCACCAGAACCGCGCGCAGCCGCGTATGACCCTTGCCTTCCACAGACAGCGCGCAGCCACTGGCCTGCTGCAATACTTTGACAGGTCGAAATCCGGAGAGCAGAAGCGCCGGGTAGCTCCCCGAAATGAGTCCGACCAGCACGCTGAAACCACACAATGAGAGCAGAACCAGCCAATCGTCAGCATAAAGAATCGATAGCTCCTTGCCGACCAGCAGGTTGAATTCGGGCAGAAGCAGCTCGACCAGCAACACCGCCAGAGCAAGGGCAGCCAGGGCATAGCACATGGATTCGCCGTAGAATTGCACCATGAGATCCTTGCGCCGCGCGCCCACGACTTTGCGCATGCCAACTTCAAGCGCCCGGTTAGCTGCGCGCGCCGTGGCCAGATTCATGAAGTTGATGCAGGCGATCAGCAGAATGAAGAATGCAATGGTGGTGAGGATCGTGACTTGCGTCATACTTCCGGTTGCTGCCATCTCCCCATCCAGATTGGAACGCAGATGGATATCGGTGATGGGTTGCAGATGCAGGCGCCGCTTGTAACTTGTGTTTCCGCCCATGGTCCTGGCGACAAATTCCGGCAGGGCTGCTTGTAGGTCCCGCACCGGATAGTCCGGTGGCAGCAATACGTAAGTGTACATGGGTGGATAATACCAGCCTTTGCCCGGTTCCAGCACCCAACCCATGATATCGCGGATGCTGCCCATGGCCGCGACAAAATCAAATTGCAAATGTGTGTTTGGCGGCAGTTTTTGCAGCACACCGGTAACACGAAAGTCATACTTGTTTTCCACGGTGAGCACCCTGCCAACCGGATTCTCCTGCCCGAAGTACTTTTCTGCTGCTTCGCAGGTGAGCACGAGGTCATACGGCGATTGCAGCGCTCGCTCAGGGTTGCCATATTTGAACTCAAAGGAGAAGATGTCAAAAAAAGTAGAATCGGCAAACACAAAGCTGTCTTCCTGAAAGCGCGTATCGCTATCAAGCTCGACGAGCACGCTGTTCCGGAAGACCCGTACGGCTTTTTCGATCTGCGGAAATTCCGTCAACAATGCTGGCGTTAGCGGTGCGTAGTTGTAGGCGAAATGGCGCCAGACGCCGTCTTTTTCTTCCTCATGCGTGACGCGAAAAATGCGCTCAGCTCTTGCATGAAATCGGTCATAGCTGAGCTCATCCTGTACAAATAGCAAGATCAGGATGCAGGCGGTCAGCCCGATCACCAGACCAAAGATGTTTATGAAGGAGTACGCTTTATGACGCATCACATTGCGGAAAGCAATCTTGAGATAATTATGAAACATACTGACTTCTCCAAATTGCGGCACAAACAAGCGGCGTTTTAGCAGGTACGGCCGGAAGAAACGCACGGCGTCGAGCCAGTACAGGAAGGCTGACAGGCGCGCGCCATATAGTTCACAGCGGCGCAGATAAAGCTCATGCAGATCGCCCTGCACTTCCTCAAGGAAGGCGTCGTCACAAAACCACTGCAGGAAGGCCTCCGCGGACCTCGGAGGCCTCCTGTCCTGTCGCTCCGGCTGCTTCATGAGCCCGCTCCTTTGAATGAGAAATCCGGAATCATTTTCCATAGCCTCTCCCGCACCTCGCGCATTTCGGTGAGGGCGGCCTTGCCAGCGCCGGTAATTCTAAACAAACGCTTGCGCCGGCCGCCGCGTTCTCTGGTTTCGCCGCCCATGCGGGATACCACCAGACCTTTCTTCTCCAGACGATGCAAAACAGCATGCACGGCGCTGACGGAGAGCTGGCGACCGGTATGTTTGGCGATCTTATCTTTGATGGCGACGCCATAGGCGCGGTCAACCAGCACGCAAACGGTGAGCAGAACAAGCTCTTCGAACTCGCCAAGGCTTGAGCGTGTGAGTTTCATTTTTTCTTAGACCGGATTTATTCAAGAAGCTGGTATGTTACGCTCAAAGCGAAGCTCTGAGCCTTGGGCAATGAAAAATCCAGGATAGCTTCGTTTTGGCTGATAGATTGGAAGATACGCCGTATGGCATTATATGTTTCAGAATTGTAGAAGTAATGATCGACCCAAAACTAAAGCAGACCGGATTCTACACTTGCGAAATCTTTATCAACAAAATTATGTTGCATTGAGAGGAAGGCATTGCAGGATTAGTCTATTAAGAAGGAAGTCCGACAACCTATCAGGCATGACGCGGAAGGATGGAATCATGAGTAAGAAGAAAAAGAAAAATTACGAGCAGCTTAAGCAAGAGCACGAGGAATTGCAGGCGATTCACCACCAGGCTTTGCATGAGCTGGCAGACGCGGTGCAGATCATCAAGAGTTACGAGTTTCTGCAGGATGCCTATATACATGAAAACAAGACTCTGAAGCGCATCGTTGCTCTGGCTGAAGACTTATGCAGCACCCGCAGTTCTACTACGTTTATGCGCAAGCGCGCGAGGTTGCAGCAGGCCATCTATGAATTCATGGCCAGCAACGAAGGCGCCGGAAACACAAGCGATTCCGAACTCGGTCATGTCAGTCCCGAACTCTTGCTGCAAGACAATCCCCTTTCGATAAACTGAGTGCTTTTTCATACAACCACGCCGAGAACTGGCGTTCGGTAGCAACCTACTGGTCTTTCCACTGCAGCACCCCCACGGCAACCAGATCTTCGATATAGCGGGAGATGGTTTCCGGCTGAACAGGTTCAAATTCAGCGCTGAGCGCATTGCGGATCCGGGTTATGTTTCGTTCGCCATCGATGAAGTTGACCAGCTCGAATCGCTGCGCGCCGCTTAATGTGAATGCGGCGCTGCTGTACCAGGCTTTGCGTTCCCCTTTCAGCTTGCTTGCCGGTAAGTCAAAGGCAAGTGGGCCGCGGGTTACCCGCACAGGAATGCGCGTGTCCCATTCTTCGACGATCGCCGGCGCTGTTTCGCCTGTAAACCCCTGCGCTTTCACGTGGGCTTGCAGAGCCGAAAGATGTGACTCATATTGCCGGCGCAATTGAACCTGCATCGCCTCCACCACTTGCCGAACACGTGCATCCGAATTGAAGTGTGTGATCGAACTGAGCGTGGCAGTCTCACGGTGCAGCGCATGTTGCAGCACATTTTCTCCCTCTGCCCACGCCTGTCCCGTCTTGCCATTGCTGGCGGACGGAATAAGCGCGATTGCCTTATGTAATGCCAGGCCGAGTCGTTGCATAGAATTGGCGGCAGTCAGGTAGGCCAGCTTTGTCGCCTGTTCAGCCGTGAGATTTGCTAGATACCAGGCGGCGCCGGCAGCGATGAGCTCGCAACGTTCCAGTTCTACCGGGTCGACCTTATCGGGTGTGTCTTCTGAAGTGTGATGGGTGTAATCCGGGCTGTGTGAGAACATCACGCCCGGTATCTTGCGGTCGATGAACATCATGTGGTCGCTGCCGCCGCTGTATGGCGTGATGCGATAGTTGAACGCCGAAAGACTGCCGCGCGGTGTGCGGATATCCATGCGGTCCACCATGGCCGCCATATTTTCGATCACATCGTTGAGCACTGAAGGGGCGGCGTCTGGCGTGCGTGTCAGGATCAGCTTTGAATGCAGGAGCTCGAGGTGTTCTCCTACCATATCCATGTTGAAATTTGCAAGAAAAGTACCGCCGAGCGCCGGCCCCGCAAGCTCGGGATGCTTGTCGATATAAGCCATTGTGCCATACCATTCCGGCACCCAGATAAGTCGCAGCGAGCGCTCCGGCGCCGGCAACCGGTCTTCGTCGACCAGCCTTTTGAAGGTGCGGGCGATGTCGAGAAGGGCTGCAGAGCCGCTGGCGTTATCATTGGCAGATTCTTTCGGATGGTCGAGATGGGCGCTGAACACCAGCTCTTCATCAGCGTGCTTGCTCCCGCGAATGTGTGCCACCACTACATCCATGAAATAAGGCCCGAGTCCGATACCCTTGACCTGCCCGCGCAGCACGACTCTCTTGCCGGCCTCCAGAAGCTGTCGCAGCTTCTCACCCTGCCGGTTGGTCAGGTTGAAGCCAAAAGTGACGTGCTCGAGCTCATCTGTTTTAGGCCACATGCCCGTGTATTGTAACATGTCCGGATACTCTTGCGCGCGGTCATCATCGAGATAGCAGACCACGGCCCTGGCGCCATACTTTAGCACCGCCAGGCGGTGCACTGAGCCGCCATAGCCTGTGGCCAGTACAAATTTGTCTTTGACATCTTTGCCGTGGTAATCTGAGTCGCTGGTTCCCTGGCCAACCCAGACCAGGTCGGCGGTTTCGTCGCCAGGATTTGAGTATGTGATCAAACTCATTGCGATCTCCGGATATCCGACAATGCGCTCTTCGTATGGCTCCAGCATGCGCAGCTCCGCCCACTCGATGTCCCATCCGGAAGGCGACTGCCAGGTCTGATAATGCACTTTGCCGTCGGATTTGTAGGACTCGATATACGCATCTTCAGCAGAAAAACCGTAGCCTTGGAGCTGAGCCAATACATAATTCGCTGCATCGCGATAGCCGCGTGAACCCTGGATACGGTGATGCCGGGTGATCTCGATAACGTGCTCTTTTGCCAGCTCACCGCTGAGCTCTTCGTGCAGCATCTCACGGGTTGTAGAATCGAGAAGATTCTGCTGTGCCCGAGCTGTGGTGGGCGGCTCTGATAATAACAAACCAGTGAGTATAACGACTGATAGCGCCACGAACCGTATCAAAGATATGCTGTTTGGAATTAGCATGCCAGGGGCTCCTTCTCAAGATTATCAAAAATTTCGCTTATGACTTCCCCGTACCTTGGTGTCTCGCCAAGGTAAGCTTTCTTGCTACGATTTGCAAGTTCGTGGTTAGACAACAATTGCTTGATTGTCAGCGCGAGTTTTCATAAGCTCAGAGGTTCCGCGGTCTTACTTTTTGACAGGAAAGTGCAGCAGTTCACTTACAATTCTATACCATAAGGAGCGCACAGATGCCACATTTGCGTCTTGAATACACAGCAGGTATCGGAGAAAAGGTTGATTTTGCAGACTTGTTCGCTGAGCTACATCACATATTGGCGGAGACCGGCGGCATCGATATCCGGAATTGCAAGAGCCGGGCGCTGCAGATGAATGATTATTTTGTATCTGATGGTAAGGATTCCCCGGCGTTCATCCATCTGGATGTGCGTTTCCTGGAAGGCAAAAAGCCGGAGGTGAAAAGAAAGATGGGCGAGGCGTTGCTTGCAAGCGTGCGAATGCACTTCGAGATCGCAGACGACCAGCACGCAGCGCAGGTCTCCGTCGAAATTCGCGATATCGAGCGCAATGCCTATTTCAAACATCCGCCCCTGACACGATGAAAGGTGTCATGAAGAAGACAGTCCGACTCGTCCGTGAAGCTGATGCCCGCGCCGTGCTGGCCATCTACTCACCCGTTGTCCGCGAAACGGCGGTCTCCTTTGAGCTCGAGCCGCCATCGCTGGCGGTATTCCGGACGCGCATCGCTTCCGTCT
>CAZVSL010000324.1:0-7380 GCA_964629935.1 uncultured Calditrichaceae bacterium
TACGGCTATTCCACCGAATACCCGGTGGAGAAAATGATGCGCGACGCCAAAATATTTCAAATTTACGAAGGCACGAGCCAAATCCAGCGGCTCATTATCGCCAGAGAGCTTTTTGGCAGGAAGTAAGAATAACGCGTAACCCTGACAGGCTTGCTTTAACTCAAGGCGAAGGCAGTAGCAAAATATGGCACGCAAACTCATCAAACTCAACGTCAACAATTCCGAGCACGAAGTGGCTGTACGCGAGCACGACGTCCTGCTGGACGTCATCCGCGAAAACCTGAATCTCACCGGCACAAAGCGTGGCTGTGACATGGGCACGTGCGGCTGCTGCACGGTTATCATCGATGGCAGGGCGAAGCTATCGTGTTTGACTCTTGCGTTGGCTGCTGTTGACAAGAAAGTTACGACCATCGAGGGCATAAAGGCGCCCCATCTCCATCCGCTGCAGCGTACGTTTGCAGAAGCAGGCGGCTCCCAATGTGGTTTTTGCACGCAGGGATTCATCATGACTGCAAAAGCACTCCTGGACGAACGCCCAGACCCAACGCGACCTGAAATCGAAGAGGCGATCTCAGGAAACATGTGCCGCTGCACCGGATACGTCAAGATAGTCGACGCCATCGAAATGGCCGCGACGCAACTGAGAAGCAATGGTAAGTGACAGGGCTGTGCTCAACTCAACGCCAACAATTTCATTTAAATTTTGGTTACGCAGTCAGGATGTGTTCTTATCAGCCACGGATTTACACTGATCAAACACTGATTGCCGGGTTATGAAACGGAGAAATCTGGAGAATCCATGAAAAAACCTGAGCGAGAAGATCAAGTCATCGGCAAACGCTACCCGCTTGTCGATGCCCTGAAAAAGACCTCCGGCCAGGGCGTCTACACTGATGATATCAAATTACCCGGCATGCTCATCGGCAAAATCCTGCGCAGTCCGGTCTCACATGCGCGGGTCAAACACGTCAATATCGATAGGGCTAAAGCCGTGCCGGGCGTGCAGGCCGTGATCACGGGTGACGAGCCGGGGGCGCAAAACAAGTTTGGTGTCTTGCCCATCTCCGAGGATGAAATCAGCTTGCCCAAACCGGGCGGAGCGGGACGGGATGGCAAAGTGCTCTATGTCGGCGATTGCGTTGCAGCGGTCGCGGCTGACAACGAAGAAGCAGCGCTGGAAGCGTTGCGGCTGATCGAGGTCGAATACGAGCCTATCAAGGAAGTCCTGCGACTCGAACACGGCCGCGAACAGACCGACGAGCCCATCCAGAACAAGACCGAGGCCGGAACCAATGTTCAGAAGAGCGTGGAACAGCATTTTGGTGATGTCGATGCCGCGTTGAAGTTGTCAGAGCACATTGAGACGCGTGATTTCGAGTTTGTCGGCGTGACCCATGCGTTCACCGAGCCGATCGCTGTCATCGCGCACTATGAGGCTGATGAGCGGCTGACTGTCTGGTCAGCGCAGCAGGTGCCGCATTATTTGCATCGCGCCCTGACCAAGGTTATGGAGATGCCGATGCATCGCATCCGGGTGATCCGGCCCATGGTTGGCGGTGGTTTTGGCGGCAAGAGCGACCCGTTTCCACATGAGATGATCGCGGCTCTGCTCTCGCGCAAATGCCGGCGTCCGGTCAAGATTCTGTTTGACCGCGAAGAGGTTTTCTATAACAATCACGGCCGCCATCCCACCAGGACCCACATCACCGTTGCGACGGATAACAAAGGAAAACTCACAGCCCTGGATCTGGACGCTACCATCGACGGCGGCGCCTGGGGCAGTTTCGGCGTGGTCACGACATACTACAACGGCGTGCTTGCCATGGGACCGTACCGCATTCCCAATTTCCGCTATGCCGGACGCCGGGTGTATACCAACAAAGCGCCCTGTGGCGCCATGCGCGGCCACGGCGCCGTCAACACGCGCTTTGCCTTTGAAGTGCTGATGGACCAGCTAGCTGAGCACAACAAAATCGACCCGTGTGATTTCCGCCTGGCGAATTTGCTGCCGGAGAATACGGAAACCATCAACGGCTTCCGCATCACCAGCAACGGCACGCGCGAGTGCATCGAGCGCGCCCGTGAACGCTCCGAGTGGGACCGCAAGCATCACAAGCTGCACTACGGCGAGGGCATCGGTGTGGCGTGCGGCTTCTATATCAGCGGCAGCGCGCATCGCATTCACTTCAACGAGCTGCCGCAATCGACCGTGCACATCAAAATAGATATGGACGGCGGCATCACCGTGCATTGCATGGCCGCAGAAATCGGGCAGGGCAGTGACACCATGCTGGCCCAGTGCGTTGCCGAGCCGCTGGGGGTCAATCTCGACCGCATCCGTATCTTCTCGGCTGACTCGGACACGGACCCCATCGATCTCGGCTCCTATTCCAGCCGCGTGACGTTTATGGCCGGCAACGCTGCCCTGCAGGCTGCCAACAAGATTCAGCAAGAGCTTGTCAACGCTGCCTACCGCAAGACCGGTTATCCGGCGCACGGCTTTATCCTTAAGGATGAAAAGCTCATCTACGCACCCAATCCAGACATTTCCCTGACATTTGATGAAGCCTTGCAGGAAGCGCTGGCTAAGAACGGCGCGCTCATCGCCAAGGGCATCTACCAATCGCCGCCGCCCATTGGCAAACGCGGCGAGTTCAAAGGCTGGCGCGCCGGCCTGTCGCCGACTTACAGTTTTCAGGCTTATATCGCGCAAGTAACCGTTGACCCCGACACCTTCGAAGTCCGCGTGCAAAAAGTCTGGGCCGCCCACGATTGCGGCAAAGCCCTCAATCCCCTCGCCGTGGAAGGCCAGATCGAAGGCTGCATCCACATGGGGCTGGGCCAGGTTCTGTGCGAGGAAATGTCCTACCTGAAAGGCACGATCCAGGGCCCGAACTTTCTCGATTATCGCACACTGACGCCCATGCAAATGCCGGAGGTAGATGTCATCATCGTGGAAAGCAACGATCCCGAAGGCCCGTTCGGCGCCAAGGAGGCCGGTGAGGGGCCGTTGCTGCCGATCTTGCCGGCGGTTGCCAACGCCATTTACGACGCTGTCGGCATCAGGATGTATACGCTGCCGATTACGCCGGATAAGCTTTGGCGCGAGGCGCAGAGGCAGGGAGTTGCGAAGAAGGCGGAGGTTGCTGTGCCGGCATAAGGAATCAAGGTGAATGTGCGGATGAGCAGATAAAGTCTTATGAATCGTAAGTTGCAAACTTTGGACGTAGAGCCGGGGCTGAGAAATAGGCCATAGTCAATTGGGTCTCAAATACATGTCTCCACTCAAAAGTTGCTAATAATAGACACCCCGAAAGTTCCTAATAATAGGAACCAGTGGCTAATACTGGAAACTTGTTCCTAATACTGGAAACTTTTGGGAGGGGAGTTTTGGCAGTACAGTAAAATGTTATGTGTAAAAGGAAAACAATGGATGAAATATTGTGAGAGTACAGGAACAGACTAATTCAAAGAAGATATAGCAGGAACACTCTAAATATCTACTGTAATTATTTTAGGGACGTTGCTGATTATTTCAAGGGTAAATGCCTTGCGGAAATCACAACCGACCAGATAAATGGTTATGTTTTGGAATTGATACAAACCAAAAATATTTCGACCAGTCAGCAGAATCAGAGAATAAATGCAATAAAGTTTTACTACGAGAAGATCCTGGAGAGAGAGAAACATACACTACTGTATCCTTATTATTGGACAAGGCAATTGAAATTTGTTCTGATGAGAAAGTATATGATGTTGATGGTTATAACTTTGGAGTTTTAAGTGAATTGTCCCCTGCATTATTTCATAATCTTTTATTTTATGTTGAAGTATTATTCAAGGCATATATGTCATTGAGCGGTTGCCAAACACCACACATTCATAAAATATCTGACATACATTCAAGACTAATTGACACAATGTTTGAAAAGAATCATAATGACACACTTTTTCAAGCTCAGATTATTGACCCACTTACAAAAATTGTGAATCATGTAGAATCAATTCATGGCGACTTTAAAGAACAATTTGTAAAGTACGACGATAACCCAGACGATTCAACTGTGATTCTTTTTCAACCCGACTCACTAAATGAAATAAAACAAGTAATCGAGCTTAGTAATGATTTCATCAGAGATTATTTCTATACTGGGAATGAAACACATTATCTTAATGCTGGTCTATTTCAAAGGATTTTAGATAAGGCTAAAGATGAGGATGAAAAAAGAAAGGTAAGATTAATGTATGAGCACTTTATCTCGAAAGACAAATTGAAATGAAACAAGAAAAACGCTTTATAACATCGTGTATAAGTAATGGCGGGGGCTGTATCGTATTCGGGCTTTCTGCCTCGCATCAAATTCATCGCATATTGACAGGAATGTGCCCCGTAATCCGCCACTACTCATACACGCAACCGTTGAACGAAACCGCTTCGCGGTAGTCGTTACGTTTGTTCTTTGACAATTGCGCAGTTTGTGTTTGCCTTGGCTTGCTTTGATGTTTACCTTTGGTTGAGATGAAGCAATGAACCAACCAAAAGGAGGCTCATCATGGGAGTGTTACGAGACCGTATGTTTGCAGACATGCGCATGCGCAATCTGAGTCCTAGGACCATCGAAGCCTATCTTTGGCATGTGCAGGAGTTCACCCGTTATTTTGGCAAAGCGCCTGACTTGCTTGGCGAAGAAGAGGTGCGGCAGTATTTGCAATATCTTTTCGATGAGCGCAAAGCGAGTTGGTCGAAGATGAATGTTGGCTACTCTGCGCTGAAGTTCTTTTATGTCACTACGCTGCATCGGGATTGGCAGGTTAAGAAGATTCCGCGGCCCAAAGGTGAGCTGCGACTGCCGGTTGTCCTGAGCCGGGAAGAATTGCAAGCGCTTTTCTCTGCGACCACAAACTCGAAGCACCGTGTGATATTCAAGGCCAGCTACTCAGCCGGTCTGCGCATCAGTGAGGCGACTCACCTGAGGCCTCATCACATCGAAAGCGACTCGATGCGGATTCGGGTAGAGCAAGGCAAAGGCAAGAAAGACCGTTACACGCTCTTGTCGTCTGTGGTGCTGGCTGAGTTGCTTGATTACTGGCGTGCCTGCCGTCCGACCTTATGGCTTTTTTATGGGGCGGACAAGCAACGCCCCATCGCCGTCAGCACGATTCAAGTGGCTTTTCGTCGCGCTAAAAAAAACCAGGCCTGCCTCAGTTCATACTCTGCGCCACAGTTTTGCCACCCACCTGCTGGAGCAGGGCGTTGACCTTCTGACCATCAAAAAGCTGCTTGGTCACACCAATCTCAAAACCACCGCGCGCTACACTCACGTCCAGCAAGTGCTGGAGTACTTGAGCCGCTACAGCCATCGGGTGGCTATTTCCAATCACCGGCTTATCAAAGTGGAGAATGATCGGGTTTATTTCAAGTGGAAGAACTATCGCAAGGGCGGCAAATTGCAGGAGACGTCGCTTGATGTTTTTGAGTTTATTCGGCGGTTTCTCGTGCACGTGTTGCCGAGCGGCTATTTCAAAATCCGCTACTACGGCATTCTGGCCAGTGGCAACCGGCACAAGTTGTGGACGGCGCAGGAGATTTTGGGGAGCGGCGAAGATGTACAACAGTGCAGCAATGAAACGAGTGCAAAGAGTTTTGCCGAGTGGTTTTTGCAATTGACCGGTATCGAGCCAGGGATTTGTCCTTATTGCAGAAAGGGGCGTCTGATTCCCAAAGGCGCATTGATGCGTGCGCCACCGTAAAATAATAGGCTGATATGCAGATTGGTATTCTCTTAAAAATTGTTAGAATATGGGGCAATGGCTAACTGCGCCCTGAAAGCGAAAATCAGGCATTGCATGCCTATAGATACATCTCATTCGAGAGTAAAACCGATGCATGGTTATCGCCCTCAGATAATACTTAGAACGGTAACGGCGGCTGAAAAGGATAAAGTCAAAAAACAAAAGGGATTAAATACCCATAGCACAAGGGCGAGGCCGCGGCTTCGTCCAACAAAATGTTATGCGTAATTGAGCCCACCCGCATTCAGACCTGACTGTAGGGCTGGGCACTCGTATTCCGATTAAGTCCGGTGGTTCGGATACGGCTCAACTACGCATAAAATCCTTAATGTTGTGCTTCATTATGACAAACCGCTAACCAATGCTAAAATTCTTTCGCCAAATCCGCAAAAAACTTATCGAGCAGGATAACGTTCGAAAGTACCTGTTGTATGCCATCGGGGAAATTCTGCTGGTGGTGATCGGGATTCTGATAGCGTTGCAGGTGAACAACTGGAATGAGGAGCGAAAAGAAAACAAACTTTCAGAAGAATATATAAGCAGAATTGCGGAAGACTTAGATCGCCTGATTGAAAGAAGTGAATATAAGAGGCAGCAAAATCGGGAAATTCTTTCATCCATAGCGGAAACCCAACGGTTATTGGAAAGAGGGACTCTACTGTCCGATGCCGAAAAGGTGACGGTAGACTATGCTATGATATTTTTCCCAAGAACAACCAACCAATTAACCTCAATGCTCACCTATGAGGAGATGAAAGAAAGTGGGCATCTCAACCTGATTGACGACATCACGCTTAGAAATGAATTGGCTGAATTGAATAGCCAACTGCTTCAAGTAGAAAAAATGTTTGTAAGACTAGCCGCTGATATTGAAAATCAATTCAATATTTACAACAAATATGTTAGAGCACATACGGATCCGGAAACACTGGATATCACCTATACTTATGATTTTGATGCTATGACAACAGATGAAGAATTTATCAATACATTTTCACGAATGGCTGTCCATTGGAGAAATTTTGTCTTATTTATTGAAAGAATTCATCGTATTGGAACAGAATTAAAAGAAGAAATGGGTGGGAACGGTGATTAATTTTTCTATTCAACGAAGAGAAATCCTAAATAACCGCATTAAGAAGGATTTTCTGAGCTTATCTAAAATCCGTCCCGTTAGGGACGACATATGGGTAGAAATGATGAACGCACCCCAAGGTATTCGTGCCGTTAGGTACGATATATGCCGGGCAACAAATTCGAGACAAAACCACATTGCGTATCAGCCGGCAGTCGGACAATGCCTACGGCACGCGGTTTATTGCATGCATTCAATTTTCTACCGATATGTAGTCCCTCGAGTTGGTCGGGATCTTCGACCTACGGGACAGGATCCTTCTGTAAAATCCCTTAATCTCTAAAATCCGTGATTCCCATGCTAAAATTCTTCCGCACCATCCGAAAAAAACTCATCGAAGAAGATAATGTTCGAAAGTATCTGCTGTATGCTATCGGAGAAATATTGCTGGTGGTGAGTATCCATCCGGCCAACTGCATCTTTGAATTAGTTTGAAAAGACGCTATACT
>CAZVSL010000325.1:0-7354 GCA_964629935.1 uncultured Calditrichaceae bacterium
AAGATTTAAGTTAATTCAATTGCAGGAACCAACTATACTTTTTGGTCACGGTCAGGCTTTAGAAGACCCGCGGGATGGTTTGACTCTCTTTGGCCCTCTTGATGAAGTCAGCAAACCGCATGGAATCCGGTATGCAGCAATTGGTACAGAAGAAGGAATCAGATATTTTCAAGAATGGGTTAAAAAAATCCAAGGTCCTATTTCAAATAGCCCTCCGGATATTGCTCGTCCTCCGTTCCCTGGCTTTGAAGCCATATTTGGTATTCCATTTTTACCTGATCCGTCGCTTCAAATAAAAATAGATCCAAAACAATTAATGGATACAGTTCATATTGATGACAAGCACCAAAGAGTTTATAAGACGGTCGAAATATTTTCAGAGCGAATTCTTCGAACGACAAGAGAAGAAGATGAGCACATAGATATTTGGTTCGTCATCATTCCAGACAAAGTTTACGAACTGTGCAGACCACAATCATATGTACCACCCACTTTAAAGATCAAGACAAAGACAAAAATGTCTGCGAAATATGGTAAAACCTTAAGGAAGGCACCTTCTCTCTTTCCCGAGGAGAATATTACCGCGATCCCATATCAATATGAGGTTAATTTTCACAACCAACTAAAAGCTCGATTACTGTCTCAAAAAATAGCCATCCAAATAATCAAAGAAAGTACAATAGCACATCACAGATTTACAGACAAATTCGGAAAGCCCAAACGGGATCTTGACAAATCGCAATCCGCAATAGCCTGGAATATCTCAACTGCTGCCTTTTATAAGGTGGGAGGCCGTCCGTGGAAAATTGCCGAAATTAGAAAAGGCGTCTGCTATATTGGTTTGACCTTTAAGAAAGACGAGAAAGACGTTGACCCGCGAACCGCTTGTTGTGCTGCGCAAATGTTCTTGGATTCAGGCGATGGTGTAGTGTTCAAGGGCGCGGTGGGGCCCTGGTACAATCCGAGAAAAGGAAGCTATCATCTCAAGAGAAAAGATGCCAAGGAACTAATTTCAATAGCACTGAAGGCATATACTCAGAAGGAGGGATATCCTCCAAGAGAATCATTCATACACGGAAAAACATGGTTTAATGACGAAGAGTGGCGGGGATTTCGGGATGCAATTGATTCCAATACAAATTTAGTTGGTGTGAGGATTAAAGGAACGAGCAATCTGAAGCTTTATCGGAAAGAAAAATATCCCATTCTAAGAGGTTTGGCTTATCTACAATCCGAGAGAAGGGCATATCTTTGGACAAAAGGATTTATTCCACGGCTTGAAAATTACGTCGGGCGAGAAGTTCCAAAACCCCTCCTAATAGATATATCTCAAGGAGATGCGAAAATTGAAACTGTTCTAAACGATATCATGGCATTAACAAAACTGAATTACAATACCTGTATGTTTGCAGATGGACTTCCTGTAACACTTCGATTTGCTGATGCAGTGGGAGAAATACTTACAGCGGGACCAATTGGTGATTTACCGCCACTTCAATTCAAGTATTACATCTAAGGGTATAACGGATTATGGCAAGAGAAACAAACAGTGGCTACAAAAGAACCAAAATCGGCAGGTTGCCGGGGGATTGGGTTATCCATAAGCTTGGAAAGTACATAACACTCGTATCCGGGCAGCATATAAAGGCAAAAGATTACAATGAGAATGGAAAGGGAATTCCATACTTAACTGGCCCAATAGATTATCCCAATGGCAGGATCAATGCCAGCAAATTTGCGGAAAAGCCTAAGGTTGTTTGTGACAAACATGATATCCTCATAACATGCAAAGGGTCCGGTACTGGAGCCATAACCTTGGCAGATAACAATTATTGCATCAGCCGACAAATTATGGCGATTCGTACAAAAAGCATCGTTAGTAACTATTACATTTACACTTACCTGAAAAGTAAACAGGCTGAATTCAACCGAAAAGCAGTAGGATTAATACCAGGAATAGGTCGGGGGGAAATCCAAAACCTGTTAGTTCCCCTCCCTCCCCTCCCCGAGCAGCGCAAAATCGCCCAAGTCCTGTCCACCTGGGACAAAGCCATCGAGCTGACCGAAAAGCTCATCGCCGCCAAAGAGCGCCGCAAAAAAGGCCTTATGCAGCAGTTGTTGACGGGGAAGCAACGATTTGCGGAGTTTTGGATCAGAACTGGAAAACAGTGAAAGTCGGAAAACTTGGTCAAATATTCAAAGGGAAAGGCATATCCAAATCCGAAGTTCGCTCTACAGGGTTGCCATGCATTCGATATGGGGAATTATATACGCGCTACAACTACTATTTTAACGAAACCTATTCCTTTTGTGATGGTGTGTCTGCAACTCAAAGCAGAGAGGTTCAAAACGGAGACATTTTGTTTGCCGGTTCCGGAGAGACCGCGGACGAAATTGGCAAATGCGCCGTTTATATCGGGAATGATACTGTTTACGCTGGCGGGGACATCATTATTCTCAGACCTAACACACAGAATAGTCTTTTTCTTTCGTTCGTCCTGAATCATGACATCGTTACTAAACAAAAAAGTGTATTGGGCCAAGGTCATTCAGTTGTTCACATCTACCCAAAAGACATTGCTGAGTTAAAGGTTCCAATTCCGGCCCTAAATGAACAGACGAGAATAGCGAATGTCCTTTTAGCTTGCGACCGAGAGATAAATCTGTTGAGAAAAAGAGTAGTATTCCTCAAACAGCAAAAAAAAGGCTTAATGCAAAAGCTGCTCACCGGAAGAATCCGGGTGAAAACCGAACACACTTGCAACGCTAAAAGAACTGACGGGAGGAAGTTGTAAAAAATGGGGCGATGGCAGATTTCACAATCGCTTGCCGCAAGCAATAGATAGCACCAAAGTTTTGGATTGGATGGAAAGATTAAAGGGAAGTCTGAATACTGAAGCGTCAAGTGCGGATGACTTTGGGGTTGTATGTTACCCTAAATAAAAACACCACCTACGGCGCATTCGCGCTTTCAGTGGTTCGGTACATTATATAAACTTTTTTCCAAAAAGTCAAGCCCATGAACGTTAAAAAGTTTAAAGCCGGACATTACATTCAACAATACCAATACCGCAGCCTCACCCCGGCGCCGGTCAATCACACCCGGGTGTGGGAGGACCCGCAGATCAACGCCCTGCTGGAGAACGCCACCCGCTCATTGGGTGAGCTCAACGCCTTCTCGCTGATCCTGCCGCATACTATTTTAAGCGGTACTATTGTTGAGATGATGAGGTTCTTATTAAAACTTCAAGACGTAAAACTTTAATATAAATTTTCTTATTAAAGAACGTTTGATAAGAATTTTCTTAGACAAATTTCGGTCGTATAAACTTTGATAAGATTTTGTAAATCCACTTTTCGCGTCGAAAGGTGGACTTACAAGCTCGAGAGGCAAACCCCATGCACAACACCCCATCCTACACCGAATGGCAGGATTCCCAAAAGCCGGCCATTGACTTGCTGCAAAACCTCGGCTACCGGCATCTTACACCTGAGCAGACCCTGGCAGCCCGCGGCAACTCCGAATCGCGCGTGCTGCTTGAGACCATTCTGGCCGAACAATTGCGCCGGATCAACCGCATCGAATACAAAGGCAAAGCCTACGCTTTTTCGGAGGAAAACATCTACGCCGCCATCGCCGCCTTGCATGATATTCCCGATCTCGGCGTCGTCCGCAGCAACGAGCAGGTGTACGACTTGCTCACCCTCGGCAAGAGCCTCGAACAAACCGTCGCCGCTGACCGCAAGAGTTTCACGCTGAATTACATCGACTGGGACAATATCGAAAACAATGTTTATCATGTGAGCGAGGAATTCTCTGTAATCGGACTACGCGAACGCAGGCGACCGGACATCGTACTGTTTGTGAACGGTATCCCTTTTGTCATCATCGAGTGTAAGCGCCGCGACAAGAATTTCTCTCTTGATGAATGCATCTCCCAAATGCTGCGCAATCAGAAACGCGATGAGGGCATTCCAAAACTGTTCTACTATGCGCAGATGTTGTTGGCCGTGCAGCCCAACGAGGTCAAGTTTGCTACCGCGGGAACGGACAAACGCTACTGGTCGGTCTGGAAAGAGCCGACAAATCTGGATGCAGTGGTGGCGCGCTATCTCGACGAACAACGGCTCCCCACGCAGCAGGACCTCATGCTCTACGCGCTTTGCCGGCGCGACCGGCTCATGGAGCTCAGCTATCAGTTCGTCGTCTACGAAGCCGGCGACAAGAAAATAGCGCGCTACAATCAGTACTTTGCAGTCAAGAAAATTCTCGAGCGCGTGCACGAGATAACCCATGACGGCGCCCGGCAGGGCAAGCGCAAAGGCGGCGTCATCTGGCACACCCAGGGCAGCGGCAAATCGCTGACCATGGTGTTGCTGGCAAAAGCCATTGCGCTGGCCAATACCATTGAGAATCCGCGCGTGGTGATCGTGACCGATCGCGTTGACCTCGACGAACAAATCTGGAAGACTTTCCACCACTGTGGCAAAGAGCCGCACCAGGCCAGAACCGGCGAGCATCTCATAGAACTGCTGCGTGACGCCAACGCTGAGATTGTGACTACAGTCATCGATAAGTTCGACGCCATCAAGAACAAGGCAATCGCACCGATTCTATCCGGGGATATATTCGTATTGGTGGATGAAAGTCACCGCAGCCAATATGGCTTTATGCATGCGCGCATGAAAAAACTGCTGCCCAATGCCTGTTACCTTGGTTTCACCGGCACGCCGTTGATGAAGTCGGAAAAGAATACCGCCAACAAATTCGGCGGCATCATCGACAAATACACCATCGATGAAGCTGTGGCTGACAAAGCCGTGGTTCGCCTGCTTTATGAGGGCAGGATGGTGCAGGAACGCGTGCACAAGCGGCCTCTCGACCGCGGGTTCAACCGCGTCGCCGAACCGCTGTCGCCGTATCAGCGTCGCGATCTGAAGAAGAAATTTTCTACCGAAGATCAGGTAGCCAACACAGCGCAGGTTATCGAAGAAATGGCTTACGATATCCAGAAGCACTACACGGAATGTTGGCAGGGTACTGGTTTCAAGGCACAACTTGCCACTGCCTCGAAAATGACGGCGATCATGTTTCACAACTTCTTTGAAACCGAGGCCAGGATGAAAACTGCTGTCCTGATTTCACCGCCAGATACACGCGAAGGCCATGATGATATCTATGATGAAGTGGCGGATGAGGTGCAGCAATTCTGGAAGAAAATGATGGAAAAATACGGCAGCGAAAAAGATTACAACAAACAGATCATCAATAGCTTCAAATCATCGGATGGGATTGAGCTGATCATCGTGGTCGACAAACTGCTCACCGGTTTTGATGCGCCCCGCAACACAGTGCTCTACATTCACAAGAAGATGAAAGACCATACTTTGTTGCAAGCTATCGCGCGGGTCAACCGGCCCTTCCCCGGCAAAGACTTCGGATATATCATCGACTATCGTGGTATTTTGGAGGCCCTCGACCGCGCCCTCACCACCTACAGCGCCTTTGCCGATTTTGATGAAGAGGATTTGCAGGGTGTACTTCTCAACATGATGGCAGAAATTGACAAACTGCCGCAACGGCACTCGGAACTGTGGGACGTTTTTAAAGAAGTCAGGAACAAGCGAGATAAAGAAGCGCTCGAGCGTTTTCTCGCAGCGGAAGATATCAGGCACACATTTTATGAAAAACTGACGGCATTTGTCAAAACATTGCACACAGCACTCGCGAGCGATCAATTTCATCAGCGCACACCAGAGCAGAAAATCGACGAATACATCAAAGATTCGAGATTCTTTTTGAGCTTACGCCGTTCTGTTCAGCAGCGCTACGCCGAAGTAGTTGACTACAAGGACTATGAAAGCCGTATCAAGAAGCTAATCGACACCCACATAACAACGGATGAGGTCATCCAAATCACCAAACCCGTAAATATCTTTGACGAGGGCGCTTTTCGTAAGGAGGTCGAGCGCACCACGGGTTCGGTGGCTTCCAAAGCGGACATGATAGCTCATCAAATGAAACGTACATTGACGGAACGCATGGACGAGGACCCGGCCTTATACAAAAGGTTTTCGCGAATGATTCAGGAAGCTATCGAAGAATTTCGCCAAAAACGACTGACGGAAATCGAATACCTGAACAAAGTAAACAACATCTATGATGATTTTATCGAAAACAAGTTTGAAGGCATTCCGGAAACACTGTCAAACAAGCCTGAGGCGCGCGCATATTTTGGGGTCATCATCGAACAAATCGAGCAAAAGACAGGCGAGGTTTCAGATGTATTCAGAGAAGAATTTGCACAGGCTGGCATAGACATCGAACGCATCATCGACGAATTGAAAATCGTAGATTGGCAACACAACCTGGACGTCGAAAAACAGATGCGCAATGAAATCGAAGATTATCTGCTCGCGTTAAGTGAAAAGACAGATATTGAGCTCACGTTCGATGAAATTGATCTCATCCTGGATAGCGCCATCAAGATAGCCAAAAGTCGAGACTAAGCAATGTACGAAATTCAATACGGCAGTAAGAAAATTACCTTTGAACTTGTGTTCGCTGAGCGCAAAACTCTTGAGATTTCGGTACTGCCGGACCAATCTGTTTTCGTGAAGGCGCCACGCGGTAAGCCCCTGGAAGAGGTACTAAGCCGCGTCCAGAAGCGGGCAAGATGGATTCTGAAGCAGAAACTCTATTTTTCCTCTTTTCAAAGTGCTGCGCCCCAAAAGGAATATGTGAGTGGAGAGACCTTCCATTATTTGGGTAGACAATATCGCTTGAAAGTGATTCAATTAAATCCAAATGGAGAAGCGGCGTGCAATGAAGATGTTAAGCTGCAGGGAAAGTACTTTAACATCTATACAGTAAGCAAACACGACAGACGCAAGGTCAAAAACTTACTTGATGGCTGGTACAGAAAACATGCAGATCAAAAACTCAATCAGCGATTGGACATCTGCACAAGAATCATGCAAAAGTATGGCATCGAACGTCCCCTTATGGAAATCCGAATCATGAAAAATCGCTGGGGCAGTTTTACGCCCTCTGGCAAGATCCTGCTCAACCCTAAATTGATAGAGTGGCCAACCTATTGCATCGACTACGTGATCTTGCACGAGCTTTGTCACTTAAAGCACCCGAACCACAGCAAAGATTTTTATCGCTTACTCAGTGCAGTCTTGCCGGAATGGCGGGAGATCAAAAGCAGATTAGTTTAGCCGGCATTGGTCAAGAATCTCGAATGACCTGTTGTGTGCGTTTTTGTTTACTACTACACCGAAAGTTACTAGCTCAGGGGGTGTGAATAAATAACTTTGAATTTCACATAGTGCTAACCTTAAGAAAAAC
>CAZVSL010000326.1:0-7352 GCA_964629935.1 uncultured Calditrichaceae bacterium
CGGGAATATTGATGAAGAAATTGCGCGGCACAGAGCTCAGATTGTTCTTGCTGGTTAGGATTTTCAACCCGGGAATGATTGGCGCTTCGATGCCCGCTTCGCGGCAGTCGTCGACGAATTTGAAAAAGGCGGCGTTGTCGAAGAACATTTGTGTCACAATATAGTGGGCGCCGGCGTCAATCTTTGCCTTGACATGCTGGATATCCGATTTCAGGTTGGGCGCTTCAAAATGTTTCTCCGGATAGCCGGCAACACCAATGCAAAAGTTCGATGGCTCAGCATCCAAGAGACTGTCTTCGAGATAGCGACCATGGTTCATATCGACGATCTGCTTAACCAGGTCGATGGCATACTCATTGGCAGTCCGGCCGTGCTCCAGCCGCTTGCGATAGCCGCTGTCATCGCCGCGAATGGCAAGCACATTATCGATACCGAGATATTGCAGCTCGATGAGCATATCCTCCGTCTCTTCGCGGGTAAAGCCACGACACAGGATGTGCGGTACGGCGTCGATATCATATTTGTTCTGAATGAGCGCACAAATGCCGAGGGTGCCTGGCCGTTTCCTTTTGATTTTGCGCTGGATGCCCTGAGGCGTTTCTTCATAGATGACCTCCGCGGCGTGACTTGTGATGTCGATAAACGGAGGGTTATAGCGGGCGAGGTCATCGATGACCGCCATCAGGCTTTTGATGTCACCGCCGCGTTTGGGCGGAATTATCTCAAAGCTTATCAATGGCTTGGTAGCCCTTGCGAGATGCTCCAAAACTTTCATGGTTTTACAAACTCCCTTTTGTCTATAATCGCTCAATATACGAAATTTACTTTTGTTTTTCAAAAGGAAGATTTTGTTTAGCCAAAAAAGAAAGGCAGCACCGTTCGGGTGCTGCCGCTCTGGTTTCGCAGGGTTCGGAACAAAGTGCGTTTACATTTCGCCGTAAGGCATGGGCGGGGTCTTGCCCAGCAGCCGAGAATAAACAGTCAGTGCGCCCCGGTGGTGAGCCGTGTGCTCTGAGATAGCGCTGATTACCGCAAGTCTTGGTGCGCCGCCCATGATCGGGCCTTGCGGTAGCGGCTGTTGCCACTCCTGCTCGCTTCTGCTCTCCACAACTTCGATTGCATGCTTCACGGCCCGGCTGAACCAATCCCTTGCTTCCGAGAGCGAGATACAGGCAAGCGCTTTCTGGATATGCGCTTCAAAATTCATATCAAAACCCTTGGGGTTGAAAGCGCCGTCAATAAACCAATCAATGGATTGCGCGACATGTGCGACATGGTTGGCGACCGTGTACAGCCCCTCTTTTGGCGCATAAGCCGAGTCCGCCTCTGTCAAACATGAGCTGCTTCTTTCGAAAAACGCCGACGCGCTTTTCAATTCTGCCGCTAAACCTTGTTTGAGCATGATGACCTCCGTTTTTGAATTCTTGAATGAGTTATAGCAGAGAAGATAGGCAGGGGGAGTGACAGCGTTATGTCAGTAGGCCCGGCAACTGCTTCGGTTTTTTGGCAAGCTTGTTTTTCACACCTCTATTTTGAAACACAATCAGGCCGGAAACTCCGTTTCGACTGCCGGAGGCTATGATAAAATTCAGACAAATTCAGACGTGTGCGCAAGACCACGGATCGCGCCGGCTTAACGGACCGTTACAGGTCCTTGATCTGACGAATTCTTGCAGCCGCAGTCCTGCAAACAGAGTTTGGCAACGAATGAAACTCTAACAGTCTTGCTTAAGCTCGGGGACGTCATAAATTGCAGCTATCTTTGTGGTCTCTTCGAGAACCAGCTTGCGCAGAGAGTTCGGGGAGAGAACCTGTGCCAGGCTTCCGTAGGAAAGCAGCCAGTGCGCCGCCCAGTGCAGATTCTCCACCAGGAAAGTCATGGCTACGCCATCTTCCAGCGCTTGCTCATCGATCAAGCCGAAGGATTTTTCCCGCACGTGTGCTGCCACTTTACGGCTAAACTTGACTCTTATTCGGACGGGATTTTCCAGCTTGCCCGCTTGTGACAGATACTCTGCCAGGGAAAAGCCTTGCCTCGGTTCGAAGGAGGCGTCACGAAGTGCAATAGCTCTGATTCTGTCCGTGCGAAAATCACGGTAATCCTGTCGCAGGCGGCAGTAGGCGATTAAATGCCACGCGTCTGCATAGTAAAGCAGGCCGAGCGGTTCAACTTCCCGTTGTGATAACGAATCACGTGACTGAGCATGATACGCGATTTTGAGCAACTTCCGGTTTACCACCGCATGCTGTATGGTGACCAGGACGTCGTCACGGGCAGTGTCTGATCTGCGGCGTGACCACGTTGGCATCACCGTTGATTGCTTCAGGCCCTCGATGTATTTTCGGCTCTCATCCGGCAAGATGGATTGAATTTTGAGCATGGCTGATTTCGCATGCTCACGCAGCGATTTGTCCGTGTGTTTCTCTACGAATTTAACTCCGACGAGCAGGGCGCTGACTTCTTCACGGGTGAACATAACAGGCGGGAGGTGATAGCCCGCAACGATGCTATAACCTTCTCCCGCTTCAGCCGCGATAGGCACGCCGGCTTCACACAACGCATTGATGTCGCGATAAACCGTGCGGGTGCTAATACCAAAATGGTCGGCAATGTCTTTGGCGCGTACAACGCTCCTGCTCTGGAGCAGAAGCAAGGTGGCAACAAGTCGGTCAACTCGATTCATGACCCAGGCGTCAGATTTCGGGTGGATATTTTACCAACAAATCGAAAAGACGATGGAGTGCAAGTGACGGCGGGTCTTCGCACTTACCGCTGTGGACTTCGGAGGTTTGAATCACGGTGCTTCCCGGGGCGGCCAGCCACCTGAATCTTTCAGATTTGCTCAACTTGCCCATATAGCCGGCCTCAGGCCGTCCGGCGCAGATAGCTTCAAAGGCGCTGAGCTGTTTGCGTATGAGCTGCAAGTCCGCGTTTGGCGACAACGACTTGACTCGATTGAGCTCGAAATCGATGCGCGTGTCAAGATAATCGTTCTGCTTGCAAAAGAGTACAATACCAGCGTTGACGAATTCCTGCCTCTCTACGTGCGGCACCACGCGGATAATTGTATAATCAAACGAGCTGCGCACGGACACGGTTGGCCTCCTTAACAAAGACATGTGAGTTGTCCAGCCTTTGTGTCAGATATTCGACATAGGCCGCGCGCTGTTCTTGTGTGTTCGCAAACCGGGCTGAGCTCATCAGCCACTGCTCCGGGACTTGGTCGACAATCTTTTCGAAAAGTGCGGAACCCAGGAGGGGTTTGAGTTGCTGCTCTGCGTCATCGAGTCGCGTTGCGAAGGGCAGAAGCACATGGTCTTTTATCATAGAGAACGGCGTTTTGGCTTGCTGAACATGGTCTTGCCAATTGTGATGGAAGTAGAGCGCCGCACCGTGGTCGATAAGCCATGTTTTGTCCTTGTGAACCAGCAAGTTGACGTTTCTCGGCGACCGGTCGACATTTGTGACAAAAGCATCAAACCACACCAATCTCGACGCGAATTCGGGCGAAGGTTCTCCTGCGGCCGCAATGCTGAATGCGACTGCCTGGCTCAGGAACTTCAGTCCAAAGTTGATGCCAGAGCTTGCCCGTAGAATATCCTGAATTTCCGGATCCGGTTCGGTTCTGCCAAAGTCGTCATCGAGATGAAGCAACGCGATCTCAGGTACGTTGAAGCCGAGCTCCCGGGCCAGCTCACCGGCTATGAGCTCCGCAATAAGCGTTCTTGCGCCCTGGCCTGCTCCGATGAATTTCATGGCGTAGAGTTGGCCGTCGTCAGCTCGTATCACCGCAGGCAGAGAGCCGCCCTCGCGCAGCGGGGTGATATAGTCAAGAGCACTGAGCTGCTTGAGCGTATCTATTGTGCTTGTCATTGCCTTCCGAGAATGCTAAATTGAACTTGTGCGAACTTAGCAAAAAAGATGCGCAATTGCAACTACAGGGTGTGCTACAGCGATTGCCAGTTTGGAAATAATTCAGGCTAAGAGGCTACTATGAATCGGTGTGGGGGAGAGATGAACGAAACATACGGAATTGGTACAACTTTGGAGGTGGTAAGATGGTAAAGTTCCTCCCTTTCATGGCGTTTTTTGCGTTGTTCCTGGCATGTGGCGGTGACGAGCATGCTCAACCTGATGCCGGCGACAGCGGCGCTTTCGTCACGCAGGAAGAAAGCGTGTCAGATGAACAGCCGGGCGTCAATGTCGCCGGCGAGGTCATCTACGTGCCGGTGTACTCCAGTATTTTCTATTCAGATGCAAAACGAACCATCGATCTGGCTATCACTTTAAGCGTGCACAATACGGATCGGGAACGGACCATCCGCCTCGAGAAGGTGGATTATCACGGGCTGAAAGGCGATTTGCTCAGGAAGTTTGTCGAGCACCCTGTCGTTCTGAAACCCCTTGAGACAGTCAATTTTGTCATCGAAGAACGGGATAAAAGCGGCGGTACAGGCGCTAATTTTATTGTTCGGTGGAGATCGCATGCCCAAGTGACCAGCCCAATCGTTGAAGCGATCATGATCAGCAGCAAATCTGCGCAGGGTATTTCTTTTATGACAACAGGTCAAATCATCGAACAGATCGGCGCGGACTAACGCCGGTCTTTCTGCACAAATGCATCAAGCGTGCCAAGTCTTACTGTGACATCCGGCCCGACCTCCACAGTCGCTTCTATAGCTGAGCCAGCGACAAATGTCCGGTTTTTGCTGTTTAAGTCTTCGATGCGCACTCTGTTATTCCCTATTGAAATGCGGGCATGATGCCGCGATATGGAATCATGTTTTAAAACCACGTCGCAATGCGGCGCACGGCCGACGAGATTTGCGCCTTGTTTCAGCCTGAAGGTCTGTTTGATGCCTGCAATGTTTAATGCATAGTCTGATAATTCCGCTCTTGCGCGTTTCTGTGCGGGCTTTGATGCCGGTTTTGTGGCTGTGACGATGGTGCGGGTTGCCGAAGTATCAGTCTTGCCGGTTTGTGCCGGCTTTGACTCCGAATCAATCAGGAGGCGGCTTGGCATCTTTATGCCTTCGTGGTCCGGCCTGGTCCTGCCGTGGTCTTGCTCCGCTGTCCTGGTTTCTGTTTCAGCTTCAATTTCCACATCAGTTTTGGCTGCCTTTCGTGTGGCCGTAGCTTTTGATTTTGGCTCACTGCCGCAAATCTGAAAAAAGAAGTCATATCTGTTGCTGAACGTAATCACGTGCAGATGCTCCAACCTTGCCCGCCGCAGAATACGCTCGCCATCCAGTCGCGTACCGTTCCGACTGTTCAAGTCTTCCAGGAAATAGCTGTTCTGGCTTTCATCGTAGTATATGCGGGCGTGCCTGCGTGAAATCAGTTTGTGCGGCAGCGCGATGGTGTTTGTTCTGTCTTTGCCAATGGTGGCCTGACTCGAGATCATGAATTCGCGGCCAAGCGCGGCGCCGGTTTTCCCCAATAGTCTTGCTCGCATTGTTTGAACTCCCTTTCAAAAAATGATACATCTGTTCCTGAGAAAAGGAACAGATTGCAAAATCGATACCATACTGACAGCGGGATTTAACCGGATCGATTCCGGAGACAGCATGAGATATGACATAGAGAGCTGTTATTTAAACGCTTATCACCTATGGCGCCAAATTGGCTGCTCGGCGGCCATCACGTTAATAATTTGTTGTTTGTGTTGACCTTAGCGTTATGGCTATTCAGCTCTGCGACCGGCACATGGGACTTCGGATTTGAATGGAAAGTGGTGCTGCAGCGTCTGCTCCCGGCAGGTAATTTCAGGGTTGCTTTTACGATTCTGTCTTACAGAATTGAATTAAAGCGTAAAAATGTAAGGCTTGCGATAATAATACAGGCGCTCTGTGACACATATATTAGGTAAAGGCTATATACTTTTTTCTGTGTTGGCATACGCCTTGCAAAGGCAGGAATAGTCTGCATGACAATCGCGCAAAAAGTTGAGCCGGACCAAATGTCATGCTTAAAGAACCAGGGAGGGAAACACACCCATCTCAAATCCGGATGCAAAGAATTGTTGTAGTTCACAGATGTCAAATACTGCCCGGACCTCGCAAGTGAGCTATCCTTACCATCTGCCCCCAAGTTAATATTTTCTGATGATGTGTCCGGTTCATCCATGCCCTGAGCCTGTCAAAGAGCTGCTTTTAATTCAGATAGCGTAAGGAGAAAAACATGCGTTTGAACATTTTTGTGCCAGGCTTGCTCGTGCTGACTCTCGTGCTTGCATGCGGCCGCACACAACAGAACGGAGTCACAAACCCGAATCCAAATGGCGGCGGCAACCTCGATCCTACTTTGAGCAGTATTCAGGCCAATACCTTCAGTACGTCCTGCGCCATCGCGCCCTGCCATATCGCTGGCGGCATTGCACCCTTTCGCCTTGACGCGCTGGATCAATCCTTTAACAACCTGGTGGGGGTGCAATCATTGCACAACCCGAGCAAAAACCGGGTAGCAGCGGGTAATGTCAACAACAGCTACATTCTTGATATTGTTCAGGGCAATGGCGTCAACGGGGCAGTCATGCCGCCGGGCGGCAACAACCTGCTCAGCGCTGCTCAAATCCAGCAGATCAATGACTGGATCGCAGCAGGCGCCCAAAACAACTGATTGCCCAATGAGCAATCTGTAACTGTGCAACAAATGTGGCTGTTGCTTCCACCCAAGGTGCGGACAAACCAATCGCTGCAAGCAAGGACGCTGACCCGTCATCCGCTCATGGAACGACAGCCACAGTAATTTTAGATTCTAACCGTGCGAGAGTAAACTATGCCTTTGTTGAAAAACTACTTACGCGTGACCGTGCCACTCCTAAGCGTTATCTTGCCGGCATTGCTGGCAATCGGCTGTGACTCCAGCAACCTTCCGACAACTCCGACCACGTCAGAGACACCGCAGCTTACCGATACGGAGGTGCAGACGCTCGTTGCTCAGGCCGTAGAACAGGCGGAAAGGCTCGATCAGAGCGTTGTGGTTGCCGTCAGCGACCGCGTTGGCAACATTCTGGCGGTTTACAGTATGACTGGCACGCAGGGCTCGGTGTGGGACGTGAATGTCGGTGCTGTGCCGAAAGCGCGCACAGCAGCCTATCTCAGCAGCAACCAACACGGTTTTTCCACCCTGACGGCCTGTTATATCACGCGCTCGCACTTTCCACCTGCCATGCCAAATACGCCGGGCGGTCCGCTTTATGGCGTACCTTTTTCCAGCATTGGCGGCGGCGACATTCAGCCAAACAACAGTGCGCCTCCCGGACAGACGGGCAACGGCCAGCAGGGTCTGACCGGCGTTCCCGGAGGCCTGCCGGTGTTCAAGAATGGCTTGCTGGCCGGCGGGCTTGGCG
>CAZVSL010000327.1:0-7337 GCA_964629935.1 uncultured Calditrichaceae bacterium
CTTAAATTTGAGGCGAGACAGGCCACTACACAGATCCGGGATATCAAAGTGCAAGTGGGTCGCACCGGTGCGCTGACGCCGGTCGCTATCATGGAACCTGTGAAAATTGAAGGTGTTGAAATCACGCGCGCCACCCTGCACAATCAGGATGAAATCGACCGCAAAGCTGTGCGCATCGGCGATTGGGTGGTGATCCAGCGCGCCGGCGATGTTATACCTGAAGTGGTCAAAGTAATCGACTCCAAGCGCACGGGAAACGAGAAGAAATATCGTATTCCATCCCAATGCCCGGTGTGTGGCTCGCACGTCGTCCGGCTGCAGGACGAAGCCGTGCATCGCTGCCAGAATGTATCATGTCCGGCGCAGCTCAAAGAACGTATCCGCCATTTTGCTTCAAAAGGTGCGATGGACATCGACGGCATGGGCGACAAGCTCGTCGCGCAATTGGTTGAGAAAGGCCTGGTCGAGAACGTCGCGGATTTCTATGCTCTGAAAAAGGAGCAAATTGCCGGCCTTGAGCGCATGGCAGACAAATCGGCGCAAAATCTTATCGATGCCATCGAGGCGAGCAAGGAAGTTGATCTGGCTCGATTGCTTTACGCCTTTGGCATCCGTCATGTTGGCGAGCATGTCTCACGTGTGCTTGCAAAAGCATTTCCCTCTCTCGATGAACTCCGGCAGGCTTCTGTTGACGACTTGCAGAGTGTGCGCGAGATTGGGCCACAGGTGGCCGAGAGTGTCTATCAGTTCTTTAACGAAGCGCACAATCTTGAAATTATCGAGCGCTTGCTGGAGCGTGGCGTCCGCATAAGCAGGGTTGAAGAGAAACAAGACGGTAAGTTTGAAGGGAAGACATTCGTGTTCACCGGCTCGATGAAGCATTTTACCCGTGATGAAGCAGAACAATTGGTTACAAGGCGTGGCGGCCGGGCCGCATCTTCTGTAAGCAGGAACACCGATTATGTTGTTGTTGGTGAGAACGCCGGTTCCAAAGCGCAAAGAGCACAACAGTTAAGCATTCCGACGCTAACTGAAGATGAATTTCGAAGAATAATCAATAACTAATCTGACACAAGGAGGAATAGTCATGTCCGATCATAATGATAGCGGCGATTTTTTCAAGGGTTTTCTTTTAGGCGGTATTGTTGGCGCCATTGCTTCGTTGTTATATGCGCCGAAATCTGGCAAAGAAATGCGTGGCGAATTGCGCCAGCGCTCACTCGAGCTGAAGGGCGACGCCGAGGCCAGACTGGAGACAGCACAGAAGCGCCTCGAAAATCTGTTTGATGACGCAAGAAAACAACTTGACGGTCTGCGCAAAGAGGCAGAAGATGCTGTTCAGGAAGCCCGTGACACGGCTACCAAGAAATTTGAAGAGGGAAAATCCAGGGTAGCTTCAGAGAAAGGCCGCGTCAAAGAAGCCATCGATGCCGGTGTTTCGACGTACAAAGAAGAAAAGCAGTCAGCAAAGAAGAAATCCTGACCCAACTACTCAATGCCTGGCCGCGGTCTGGTTGCCTGTGGCCAGGCTTTTTTCGATATCATTATTTTTCTCATCGCAAATAGAATGTGCTCGATATGGAATTAACGACAAGCGTAGCAATCATAGCAGGTTTGCTATTAGTTAACACAGTTTTCGTTGTAATAGTATTAACAAAAGCTGCGAGAGCGTTTGGTGAAGCTCGCAAACTGTTAGAGATGACGCGCCTGCAGATAGCGCCAATAACTCATGATGTCACACAAATAGTCGGCGATCTGCGCACAATCGTCAAGGCTATTGAAAAGGAAATGGATAAAGTCGGCGACAGTCTAACGGCCGTACGTGACACAACCCGCAATCTCAGAGAGTTCGAAGCGATGATACAGGAGCGCATCGAGCGGCCGCTTCTGGATGTGACCGCGGTTTTGTCAGCCGTGGTGAAAGGTGGCAGGGTTTTTTGGGCCAACATATCCAAACGCTAAGTGTGTGCTGTCGTCCGGGCAGCTTAATTCAAAGGGAGGCAAATGGATGGAGCCTCGTTACCCGCCTATCCCTAAGCTCGCAATCTTGGTAGTCGTGACTGCTGTCCTGGCATTGGCTGTGCCTTTTTTGTCCTATCTGTCATTGCAGCCCGTCTTCAATGCGGATATCCTTGCTCTTTTGGGTTTTTTCAGCGTCTACCTTGCCGGCGTCTCAGCGATTGTCGCTTTAAAGGAGTTTCTGAGAAATGGGTTGCAGGAGTTTCAGGTGTGGGCCGCCGGATTGCTCGCTTTCAGCTTGTTGCAAACCTTGTATGCGCTGACGCTGCCGGCCGGAATTACAGCAGGTTTTGCGGCTGATTCTCATAACCTGGCCACAGGTTTCAGCGTTGTCGCGTCTGCGGTGCTGGCTCTTTATATTCTGGCCGGCTTTTTTAGACCGATACGCAACAGCTTGAAGGGTTGGCTGCTCTGGCTTGTCACGCTTGCCCTCACCTGCGCCGTGGCGCTCTTTCTGGTGAACCTACTTCCTGCCAGGTATTTCTATACCGGCGCCCCAACCCTGCTGACCAGCATCTTGCTTCTGGCTATCGCCTGCATATACATTGCAACTCTGGCTGCCCTGGTCGTCAGAACCTACCGCAAATGCCGCACCTTGCCTTTCTGGTTTGTCACATCACTGCTCTTGGCAGCGTGTTCGGCTGTCTGTTTTCTTGTATGGCAGATTCCCGGTGACGCTTTTTACTATGTCGGATGCGTCAGCCAGCTTCTGTTTCTGACCGTGCTGCTCGCTGGCTTCATAGAATACAGAAATGCCTTGATCCGGGCCGAGCGAGATCTGAGTGCGGCTCTCGAGCGAGAGGGCGGACACGTTGTCCTCGGACAAAACGCAGCGCTCGAAATTATCGGGAAGATGGCGGAAGGCGTCGTGCTGATCGATGCGGCTGGGATGGTCAGGTTCAGCAACCGGGCATTCTGTGAAATGCTCAAGTACAATCAGGACAGCGTTGTCGGTTTGCACTTTTCCGTTTTCTTCGACACCACCAATTACGAACGGCTGCTGCAATACTCGTTGCCGCAAAAAGGCCTGTACGGCAGATATGAAATAGAGGTGCTGACCAGGGACAACAAGAAATTGCCGGTGGCTGTCCATCTGCGTCATATCACCAATGTGCATGGCAAATCGGTGGGAACCCAATTTGTCATGACTAATTTGACTGAGCAGAAGCGCATAGAAACAAAATGGCAGCAGACCGTACAGGAGAAAACGCGCGATCTGGAGGTATTTCAGCAGTGTATTGAGAATTCCACCGAGGGCATTATCATCACCGACCTCAACGGCGAGATTCAGTATGCAAACCGGGCTTTCGAGAGAACGACCGGCTATGAACGCGCGGAATTGATCGGCAAAAATACCGAGATTCTGGTCCAGGATCAACGCAGTGAGCTTTTGCATGAGAAGGTCTGGGATTTGGCGCACGAAGGCAGAGTCTGGCGTGGCGAGTTTCGCACGCGCCGCAAAGATGGCAGCAGTTTTCTCGGTGAAGTGTCCGTCGTTCCGCTCAACAATACAGCGCCGGAGGAAGGTAAGTGTCTGTGGATTGAGCAGGATATTACGCGGCGCAAGACGCTGGAGACCAGCCTGCAAAATTATGCCGAGCGTCTGACGGAAAAAACCGACGAACTCGAGACCTCGCGCGCATATTATGAGTCCCTGATCTCAGGCATGTCCGACATTCTCATCGTTGTTGATAACGATGGCCAGTGTACATTTTTAAATGACTACGGCCAGCAACGCTTGGGCTTTCGCGCTGAGGGGCTTAGCAAAGAAAAACTACCCATCTTTTTCGATGATCTGAAGAAGCTTGAAAAGGACTATGGCGCCGCCATTGAGGTTGAAATCAAGGACTTCGAAGCGGCCATCACCCCCAGAAACGGAGAGCCCATTCTGTGCAGTTGGTATGCCCGGCCCTTGTTCGACCGCCTCGGTGCGCGCACGGGCGCCATGGCTGTCGGCCGCGATATTACCGAGTACAAACGACTTCAGAATGAACTCCAGGACCATGCCCGCAACCTTGAAAAAAGCGTACAGGACAGAACGACGGAGCTGGAAAAGAAAGTCGAACAGCTCGCAAAGCTGCTGGAAATCGGTGAAGAGATCCTGCTCAACGTCGATGTCGATGTGATAATAAACCAGATTTGTGAGGCAGTGCAGTCTCTTGGATGGCAACGGGTCGTGGTTTCCCTGCGAGACCAACATGCCCAGGTGTCGCGGCCGGTTGCCACTGCCGGGCTGGCGCCCGCGGAAGTCGAGCAGGTGATGGGGTGGGGCGACATCCCCTATGAACATACTGAGAAATATTTCAAGGAACGGTTTCGGATCAGCCATTCCTATTTCATCCCTCAGGACGAAGAGTTGGTCACGGCCAATTCAGCTTACACCATCTATTCCGATCTCGGCAAGCGCAGCGGAGATGAGTGGCAAGCCCTGGATGCATTGCTTGTGCCGATCCGCACGCGTGACAAGATTCTCGGCGTTATTTCAGTGGATGATCCCATTGATAAACGCCGTCCGGATGTGAACCGCGTACGCGACCTGGAGATTTTTGCGGACAAGGCCGCGCTTGCCATAGAGAATGCGCGCCTGGTACAGGGGCAAAAGGAAAACGAGCGCGAGGCGAAATTCCTGGCTGCCATTGGCAAAATCTTCCACTCAAGCCTCAATATGGATGAAGTGATCGCCGCGGTCGTCGAAAAAGGCGGCACCGCAATTGGCGAGCTCTGCAGTCTGTTGATTCTGGATGAGAAAAACGAGCAGCTCATCCCGGAAGCGACCTACCATAACAACCCGAGCGTGGTCGACCATTTCATCGAGTCAACGCAGAAGTTTCCGTTCCCGGCAATAGAAGGAATCGTGGGCTCGACGGTGCAAACTGGCAAAGCATGTCTGCTGGCCAATCCTTTTTCTGAGGATGACAGCACGCCGGCGCCGCCGCCATTCTACTATATCGAGAAATTTCAGCCCATCACCTCTTTGATGGTGGCGCCGTTGAAAGTACGGGGCGAAACCATCGGCGCCATGCTTTATTTGCTCTTCGATAGCAAGCGCAAGTATAAGAACGATGAGTTGCGGCTGGCTCAGGAGCTCGCTGACCGTGCTGCGCTTGCGGTTGAGAACGCACGTCTGTTCACTGAAGCCGGCGAAAAAGCTGCCGAGCTGGAAAAGGCCAACCGCATGAAATCGGAGTTCCTGGCGAACGTGTCGCATGAGCTGCGCACGCCCCTGAATGCCATTATTACGCTATCCGATATCCTCATGCGCAGCCTGGCCGAGGGCGAAGACTCCGAACAGCTCAAGCAGATGCAGATCATCCAGCGCAGCGGGCGGAATCTGCTGACGCTCATCAATGACATACTCGATCTCTCGAAAATTGAGTCTGGCGGTGTGCAGCCGGTTTATGCGGAAATCCCCCTGCGCGCTGTCATCGAAGAAACCATCGAGCACATCCGTCCGCTCTGTGTCAAGAAAGGCCTGACCCTGGAGTACGAAGTAACCCGTAACGTGCCAAACACAGCGTACACTGACCAGGATAAAGTATCAAAAGCGCTCACCAATGTACTCAGCAATGCCGTCAAGTTTACCCGCAGCGGCGGCATTTCCGTACACATGAGCATGCTCAGCAAAAAGGAAGTACGAATTGATGTCTCTGATACCGGTATAGGCATTCCCAGTGACCGCCTGGACGAAATTTTTAAAGAATTTCACCAGGTCGACAGCACGGATTCCCGCGTCTATGGCGGCACGGGACTCGGACTTGCCATCACGAAAAAGGTATTGGATATCATCGGAGGGTCTGTTGCTGTGACAAGCCAGCTCGGCAAAGGTTCCACCTTCACCATCGTCTTTCCGCTCAAATCTAAGCGCGATGCGGCGCGGGTCGAGCTTCCTGAGCCGGAAGTTGCGCACAGCGACACGGCCGCCTCCACGTACAGTCTGGATCTGTCTGATGATCGCAGCAATCTCTCAACTGAGAAAAAAACCATCCTGATCGTCGATGATGAGCCGGACTCGTTGTATATCATGGCGCACTATCTGCGCGAGCATGATTATCAGGTGATTTTCTCCAGGAATGGTGAAGATGTTATGCATCTGACCAGGCGGTATCAACCTTTTGCCATCGCGCTTGACATAATCATGCCAAAGCGTAGCGGCTGGGACATCTTGCAAGAACTGAAAACAGACGAACAGACCAGGCATATCCCGGTCATCGTCACTACCATTCTGAAGGAAAAGGAGCGCGCTCGTGAGTTGGGCGCTGACTACTACCTGACCAAACCCTTTGAAGCAGAACAGCTCATCGATTTTTTGAACGATTTTATGCGCAAGAAGAAGAAAAAAGGCCTGTTTGATTGGGCGCCGCTTCTGAAGCTAGTGAAACGCAAACGCAATGGTGGTCGCGACGATAATGGCGCGCGCCAGAGCTCAAAAATACTTCTGGTTGACGATGACAAGGACACACAGTATTCCGTGCGTATTATATTGGAATCTGCCGGCTACCAGGTTTTCTTTGCTAACGAGGGCCGAGAAGCGCTGGAGAAGGTGGAGGTAATTCAGCCCAACCTGATCTTGATGGATATGATGATGCCGGGCATGAATGGCTATGAAACCACGCGCGCCCTGCGCGAAAAAGAGCAATTCCGCAACACGCCCATCGTGGCCGTGACTGCCAAAGCGATGAAGGGAGATCGGGAAAAGACAATACGCGCCGGGTGTGATGATTACGTCGCGAAGCCATTTGCCACCGACGAGATACTGAGCGTAGTGGAGCGCTGGCTTGCGGCGGCCAATGTGAATTAGGCTATCAGCCACGGATGCACACAGATTTTCACTGACACGAGGGCAATAAAGACAAAGCTTTCCCCGCAAAGCAAACAAAGTCCTGCCAATACCTCAGCCGCTATCTGTCACCAGTAGCGGAGCCAGGAGGCGCTTTAATTTCCTGATGGCTGTCTGCTGGTCCATAAAATACGGGCTGGTGGCAATTGTGATGAAATCCGCGCCCGCGATGTAGCTTGCAATTCTTTCCATCTTGTAGTGCTCGCTGATATAGGCCATTTCCTCGGAAAAGATATCCATGTCGAGGTCGAGAATGTATGGCCGCCGAAGCTGCTGTTCAAAACCGTGGCTGCTATCAACCATGGTTACCTCTGAGAATATGCCCAGCTTCAAAGCAGGCTTGATGAAGTTTCCCACGTTCAATGTGAAGTTGGTATATTCGAATGCCTGGCCCAGATCAAGCTGCTGCGGCGTTGCTTCCGGGTATATGTCCGGTTCCCGCATATCTGTATGCTGATCGACATGTATCAGCATTTGACCG
>CAZVSL010000328.1:0-7328 GCA_964629935.1 uncultured Calditrichaceae bacterium
GGCAGGCTTCAGTGTGTTCGGCTACCTTCGTTGACCCACCCCGATTGTGGGACTGGCGTCCCCAATCGCCCCTCCGTTGGAGGGGATTCCCCCAAATCCCCTCCCCGGAGGGGACAGGCTCGCAGCGCAGCGAGAGCCAGGGGTGGGTCACCGCGGGTAGCTGGCTCTTCGGCGCTTGCTTGTTCAAGATAAGCCCGGGTTGCGCATTTTCACCTGATGCCGATTGGATGCTGTGTCTAGCTCTGGTGCTTGTTGTTCGATGGATGAATTGATGAGCCTGGCAGGCTTCAGTGTGTTCGGCTACCTTCGTTGACCCACCCCGATTGTGGGACTGCGTCCCCAATCGCCCCTTCGTTGGCCGGTGGAGGGGATTTTGCTTTGCTCATTTAAGCATAAGCATGCTTTTTGTGAACGTCTGCTTATCCGCTGTTTTCAGCCGATAAAAATAGATGCCGGACGAGACGCGTATGCCGCGCTCATCCGTGCCATCCCAGGTGACCTGATAGACGCCGGGCGCCCTTCTTTCATCGACCAGAGTCCTGATCTTCTGGCCGACTGTGTTGAATACATCCAGCTTGATCTCTGAGTCCTCTGGTAGCTCAAAGCGTATAATCGTTTCCGGGTTAAAGGGATTGGGATAGTTGTGGTGTAACGTGAACTTGCCCGGAACCTGAGCCTGCGGCGTTTCGACTGAGGTTGGGGTTTCGCGCAGTTCGAAGATATGCAGGCCTGTTTCGCGGTCGCTGATATAGACCCGGCCTGAGGGCGCAAAAGGATAGACGCCCCAGGCGCCGGAAAAGGTTTCGCCGGTGACTGGAGAGGTGTCGAAGTGATCGATCAAAGTAGGGTTAGGGGGATCTGAGACGTCAAACATTTTGAATCCTGCCGTATAGTAGGAAGCCAGCAGTACATCGTCCATCACAAACAGATTGTGTATTGTAGCGGTGGTGTCGCCGAAGTCAGCAACGCGAACCGGGTTGGTTTTGTCGCTGACGTCATAGACGATCACATCCGGCTCCGGATGCCTTGAGAGCTCATCGGTGATGAATAGATAGTTGTTGTCAGAGCTGGTCCAGCCCTGATGGTGATACCTGATTTCAGGGTCAGTAATGGCGCTTAGCAACACAAGATCGCTCGGGTCAGCAAAAGTTGCGGATCAGTGGGGTCCGGATTGAGGTCCAGGACCCGCAAGCCCGGTATTGACAGGATCATATAGCCCTCATCACTGATAAAAATATTGTGCGAGGAATCAAAAGATCCGACAATTTCCGGAGCTGCCGGGTTTTCAATGTTGACGATTTTGCCTGCGTCGGTTCCGCCGCCTCCGGTAACACAATACATGTAGTGGCCCCAGGTTTTGACATCGAATCCCGGCACGTCCTCCACTTGAGTGACAATCTGTGGCAACGCCGGATTTGTCACATCGACAATGGTTACGCCGATTTCCGAGAGACCGCCTACCAGCGCATACTCACGATTGGCAGATGCATCAAAATAGCCCCAGATATCGGAGACGCTGCCTTCTGGTGGAATGCTCAAATGACCGACGATGTTAATGGCGCCCTCCCGAACCGGCAATCCTTCCCCGGTCAGCAGGAGTCGATATTCCGGAAAGAAATCATCGTCACTTATGATGATGATCTCGCTCTCCAAAATGCCCGCTTCAGAGGGCGCAAACCTGATGGGTACAAATTGTGTGTCACCGCTGGCAATGGTAAAGTTGGTGATATCGGGGATGAAGACATCGGTGGTCGTTGCAATGTCCGATATGCTTATGGCGCGTTCGCTGCTGTTTACCAGCACAAGCTGCATGACGGCGCTGGAGCCACCGACTCGCACATTGCCGAAATAGATCGAAGCGACTGGCGAAAACAGGCCAAAATCGGGCGTACTGAATTCATAGATGTCATTTTCGGTCAAAGGCTCGCTTGTGACGATTCTGATGGTCGTACCGACGGGGGGAATTTCGTTTGGGTCGCCGCTGAGAGCAACCATTGCCAGCCGGGATAATATCTGCGTTGTTGCTCTGTTGGTATAGGGTCTGGCAAAAAAGCTGGAGCTGACATCACCCTGGTTATTCTCCAAATCTTGCAAGAAATCGTCGTAGTCGATGACGCCGTCGTCGTTGAAATCAGCGGCGGGGTTGTTGGCCAGGTCAAAGCCGTATATCAGGTCAAACATCGTTCCTGGCCCACCATCTGCCGGCGCAGCGCCTCCATCATAAGCCTCGAAGTTGCCACTGTGATCAAATCCTACAGCAATGAGCTGCTTATCATCGGATGGGTCGTCAGGCGTGTGACCTAAGTTCCAGATCGAAAACGGCACGTCGATGGTGCCTGTGGCGGTAAAAGCGTAAACATACTTGTTTCGACCCTCGGGGTTGCCGTCAAAGCGGATTTCGAAGTCGTCGAAATTGGCGTTGGCCTCGAGAATGGCAATATCCGAGAAGCTGCCGGTGATACCTCCGATAAAAGCATAGTCATCTGTGGAATTGTTGCCGCCTTCTCCTTCTCTGTCGCCGGTGCGAAAGACATGCACGGGCGGGTCCACCGGATTGCCGCCATAACTGACCTCGAGGACGTCGCGAATCTGAGACGGTAGTATGGTCACGGTTACCTGGATACCTTCAAAAACCGGAGAAGGTACTTCGACATGTTGGTTCTGCAAGACAATATCCAGGCTGCTCAGATTCTGAATAGAATAAAGCACTTCCTCATCTGCGATGGAAAACGTCACCTGATAGTCATCGCCTGTCGTGACAGCGGGATCGATAATATCTACCCGCACGATGGCGGAACCGTTACCTACTGCGCGGGTCGCAAAAAACGTGAAATCCTGAGCATGGGCAGTTTCCGCGCTCATGACGAACCAGAATGTACAAGCCATGAGCAATAGCCCCTGCTCCTGCATGGTAAAAAGACCTCTGCCTCTTGCCATAATGCCTCTCCTGTATTGATGACTAAGTGGTAAAAAATTGGCCCAAAAGTATTTAGTCCCTATTTAGCCTGAATAATTCATGAAACCAGTTATGGAGTAATGGATTGTTGGGTTTTTGGGAAGCCGTAGTTGACAATTCATCACCCCAATAATCCATTACGCCAGACCTTAAATGTTTAAAGTCAAATTGTTGCATATCATGCTGTTCAAAATTCAAAATAATGCTTGGTCGAACTCCACGGCAACCTGCTAAGGGTGGTTGCATAGATAAGGCATGTGTAAGGCTTTCTTTGGAGACACTATTGCAAGAACGGACGCGAGTGGAACGGAGCATTCAACCTTAATCATTCATAAACTGGCATTTTACGCTCAAGATCGAAGTTAAGAGAGTGGTGGTGGCGCCTTCATTGCCTTTGACATGATACACTGATCGGTGTTTTTTATTTCGTTGCAGTGCAGTAGATTTTGATCCAAATGCCTGCTCGCTATATGGGGACTTAAAGCCGGGCGATCACCCGACCAATTGTGGCCTGGCAAGGAATCTCGCGGCTTTCGGAGCATGTTGGACAAATGCTATTTAGCACTATCAACTTCAAGAGCAAAACCCCGCTTTGCCATGGCATCCATATAGGCCTGGCTGTCCACAGCTTGTTCGATGCGGATGCATCCTTTGGGCAGCTCGCCTTTTGCAAGCATGATACCTACAATCGTTGCGCCAAAACCAGTGGTACGCTGCATGGCTGTGAATCCTGTAGCGTCATCATAATAATCGATGAGCTGCATAACCATGTACTCGTTGTCGCTTCTTACTGTAACACGTAGCAAAACGACATCGCGCGGATCATCGGTCTTGAGCACAGGCGTCGCTACGGCGTGGAACAGGTGCCGCGGCACGACCTGCTGACCATCCACCTCGACCGGCTCCAAATCAAGTAAGCCAAGTTCATGGATAGTTTTCATCTTATCATAATGGCCGGGATAGCGGATAGTTTTTTCGTCAAATTCTTGTACTGCGCCTTCGAAGGTCCAGGGACAGGTGGAGGCGCCACCGGCTGTCATAAATGCTTCGCAAGTGCCGATGGGGGGCGGAAAGTCAAGCGCTTCCAGCTCTGTGAAGGTGTTGACTTGTGTTACTTTGCCATTGCGCAGCACGGTGGCTTTGCCGAAATACTCGTTGGTCAGGCCTTCGATGCTGAAGGAGAGCGTGTAACCCAATGGTGGCTTTGGGTTTTGTGGCAATCCGCCAACTCTGATGTACACTTGCTTTGGGGCTTGCAGCGTGCGAATACCGTGAGCAGCCAGGATATTTGCCATGCCCGGCGCCAGGCCGCAATCGGGCGCGATGGTTACGCCGGCATCGATGGCTGCCTGATGCATCTCATGCTGTTTGAACACCACCTCTGTGTTGCCGCCGAGATCACAAAAATGGCACTGCGAAGCGATAGCGATGCGCGTCAGTGCTTCGTTGAAATAGTAAGGTACGGCACTGAGGCAGACGTTGGCTTCCTGCATTAGCGAGGCGATTTCTGCCTGATCGCGGACATTTGCTGCTGCCGACCTGACCAGGTCATTATCGATGAGTTGGTTGATTCTGGATGCGCCGGCCTCAGCCAGCTTTTTGTCGACATCCGTCAGAATTACCTGGCTGGCGTTGCCGTGTTTGGCAAAGTCATAAGCTGCAGCCACGCCTTGCATGCCTGCGCCCAATACGAGATAGCGTGTTTTCATAGAACCCTCTGAGTCCAAAGTCTCGAAATGGAAACCTGAATCTGTTTCGATTCAGGTGTAAGAATGATTGGGGATGCCAATGTATGGCGTTTAGCGGAGATTGTCAAGCGGCCTGGTTTGTGCCGGGGTTGATCGGTTACAATTTCGCCATCGCCGCATCACCATCCACAGCTTTGAATTCGATGTCCGGCATGCCTTTGCCGTTTTCATCCGTAACGCGCAGATAAAAGCCCCAGTCGCCAAAACTGTTGACCACTTTGAGCAGAACTGTATTGTCGCCCGGATGCAGCACAACTGAGACAATATCGTGGTCGAGTGGCACTTCCTCTGTGCGGAACATTTGCCAGACCCGTTTGCCGTTGAGCCAGAGCTTGCCGCCTTCGTTGGTTGCCAGACGCAACTGCACTTTACGTTTCTCCGGCGAATTGATAACGACCGCCGCGTAACCGCTGGCCCAGTGGTTTGTATCAAACACTGTGCGCAGGTCGACATAGCCATCGTATGCGCCATCGGAGGCGGCGCGCCAGGCGAGCTTTTTGTCGCCTTCGACGTATGTCGCTTCCGGTGCGATCTGCTCTTCCGGCGGCAGAACGTGATTGAAACCCTGATTCCGAAACGGGCCGATGACACGCCACGTGTCTTCCAGAGGCGTGCCGTAGGCGTGATAAGTCTGGGCAAGCGGCTCTCGACGTCCATACTTGCCGTGGTATTGCGCTAGAAAGTAGGCTGCAATTACCTCGAGGTTTGTGCGGCCCGCTTTTTTCGCGGATGCCAACATGTCGTTGAGCACGCTAAAGTCATAATGTTCCTGCTTTGGCTGCAGTTTGATGGCTTCCACGGTATATTTCCAGGCGCTGCTCCAACCGACGTGTGGAAAATGTGCGACCAGGTTCAGATAGCCCTGGTTGCTCGCAGCGAAGTACTCGTTCGCTTTGCGATAGCTTTTGGCACGCATGTGCAAAATCCCAAGATGCATCTCATAAAACTGCTTCTGCAGCGGCCTCTTTTCCACCGCGGCGAATTTTTCCAGGAGATTGATTTTTGATTCTGTGTCGATCAGGCTCTCCGTGCAGAATAGCAGCAGGTTGCTCAGCTTGTAATTGTCAATGTTTTCCGGCTGCTCTGTAGAAAAGGCCGATATGTATCGTTCATAGAGCGAGCGTGCTGCCTCCTGCTTGCCGAGCGTTTTCAGGAGCGCGCCGCCAACAAGGGCTGCGTTGGCATAGGTAGGCCAGGTTTCGTAGGCTTGGGAGATGCTCTGGTAGGCGCGTTCGGTCTTGCCAAAGCGCCAGAGTGTCCTGGCTTGCTCGGTGTAACCGTGCGCTTTGTTGTAGCTGTTCGGTTCATTTTCCAGCCACAGATCGGAGTAATGCAAGGATTTTTGTAAGTCGCCTAATTCGGCATAAACGGTAGCGAGGTGGCGTGCGGCGTTATGGAAATCCGGTCGCTTCTCCAAAGCGAGCTGCAATTGCCCGGCAGCATCGCGGAAGCGCCCGGCTCGTTCAAAAACGACGCCGCGATCATAGTAAGGCCCGGGCTGGTCTTCGGCGAGGTTTTCGTACTTATCCAGATACCAGAGTGCTTCGTGGAAGTCGCCGCGGTGCGCATAAAGCCTGGCGAGCTGGCTGTATACAACCGCACGATCCGGGTCCATTTCCAGGATGGTTTCATACTGTTCCACTGCCCGGTCATATTGACAGAACTTGCGCAAGTTGTTGGCGAGCTGCAGCCTGGTATCCACATCATAGGGTTCGAATTTGAGCAAATCCTGCATGCCCGTTACCAGAGCATCGACGTCGCCGGTCTCTTCGGCTTCCAAAAGCCTGACCATGATGCGGTCCGGTTCGGATAATTTTTCAGCATGGCGCCGGGCTTTGTTCAGCAATGTGACGCTGCTCTCCGGTTTGCCAAGTTTATGTTTGACGATAGCTAACTTGAGATAGGCGGAGGCGAATGTGCTGTCCAGCTCTATCGCTTTTGCCAGGCACACGTCCGCTTCTTCGTACAACACCTTATCCATATAATCCAGAGCTTCCGAATAACATTTAAACGCTGCTACCGATTGCGTCATGTCTGCGACATTGATGGCTGCCATTGCGGGTGTTTCTTTGTCCGCGCGCACGCTCTGGCGTACCTGCTCGGAAAGCTTGTTGACCATCAGAAAAACGCGCTCTAAGCTTTCTCCCCGGACCGATTCTGTACGCAGGATGCGGCCGCGGCTCACGTCACGCAGATTCACTTCGATGGTAAGGCCGGTTTGCTGCTGAGAGAAGCTGCCGGTCACAAGCGTGGCGACACCGGCCTGTTTTGCGGCCAGCAAACCCTGTTGCAATGACATGGTCTCCGGCAGCATGTCGCCTAATTTCCCGAGTTTTTCTTCGAGGATATGCAGAGGGACGATATTGATGTATAGCGATTGCGCCAGCTCGGCCGCCAGCATGTCTGCCAGACCACGGCTAAGCCAGTCCAGGGAGGCGTCATTGGTTTTGTTTTCAAATCTGAGTATGGCGATGACATGTTGCTGTTCCGGAGCGACCTGCAGCACGCTCGATACGGTTTGCACGTTGTCGCTGTTGCTGCCGGTGTTCTCAGCGAGCCTGATCTTGCGTTCACTCTGGTCGGAACAGGAGAATAGCATCAAGCCAATGAAAAAGAGAGACGGG
>CAZVSL010000329.1:0-7291 GCA_964629935.1 uncultured Calditrichaceae bacterium
TACGGCCTCGAAGCAGAGAAGGCGATCAAAGGAAGGTATGCCAACGACTTTGTCATAAACAAAGAACTCTTTGTGTCCGTCTTTATCTATGTCCGCCGGTGCAAATGCATACAATCCCTTACCCTGGTCTCCTTTAAAAACAGTGAAATCAGCCGACCAACTCATTTCGAAATTGTTGCCGTTGTCCTGAGCAGAAGCCGTGAGAGATAACGCCAGCATCAGGACTGAACAGCTCACCAGCATAACTACTCTGTTCATTTTGATCTCCTATCCTTGAATCAGCACCGATAATTGACAGTCACAAACGACTGACATTGTACGAAATGCATCCAATAGCAGAAAAGAATCTAAGCCGCTCAACCTTCTTGTCTGTCGTCTTCGAAAGCTACCGCAAATGCTCTCTTCCGATCGGGAATCCAGTACATTCGATGGTTCTGAGCTTTTCGCCATCAGTTTTTGCAGAAAAATCATATCCAAATGCTGCCGCATCATTGCCAAACACCTCGATGCGAAAGGTAGTGCTCCCAAGCTCTAACCTGCCCCAACTATTTGCCGCGACGCCCTGCTCAACAAGACTTTCGACTGCTGACTGCACGGTGATGTAGGGGATGCCGTCGTGGATGTCGATCCGATTCCAATGTAGGTGTCCGTTTACCACAGCGATGACTTTGCCTGAGCCTGCCAAAACCTGACGAACTTCCTTCCGATTCTTGATCAGACAACTGTCCGACTGCCCTTCAAACCATGGATTGCCGAATAAATCCTGATCAGCCAGCGAGTGATGGACGAAGACAAGAGTCGGTTTGTCTGTCATGGACAGGTCCGACCGAAGCCACGCCAATTGCTGCTCCGAAATGATAATAGGTGGCCGCTCGGGAATCGGAACTTCAGAATAGAGTGTTACCACATGCACGCTCGAAGCGTCGAAGGAATAGTACAGCCCAGGCGAACCAAGGATGTTCCTTGCTTCGCCTGGTGTAAGATAGATCGTATCGTGGTTTCCAATGAGATGGTGTAAAGAGCACGGGCATCTTGACAGCATGCTAACGCCCTTGCGGAGATTATTCATGTCAGTCTGTTTATCAGAGTGTTGGACCAAATCGCCGAGCTGAATAGCAAAAGAATATCCCGAAGTTTCGGACACGTGCTGGACGAATTGGGCGATGTAGTTCTCGGAATGTTCACTGAGCTTCCGGCGCACTCCTTTAAAATAGCTCAAAGGGCCCAGATGCACATCCGATATGAAAGCTGCTTTCATCGAGAAAATATCCTTGTGTTTCCGCTTGGCGATAAAATAACTCGAAATCCTACTTGAGAAGTAAGGCCTTCTTTACAACCGTAAACCCACCAGTTTGAATCTGATAAAAATACACACCCGAAGGAACTTGCCGGTCTGAGTCGTCGTGTCCATTCCACTCAACACGATGATCGCCAGCATGCTGATGACCGTCATACAGCGTTGCTACTCTCTGCCCCCGGGTGTTAAAGACAACCAAAGTAACGTGACTTGATCCGGGTAGTCTATATTCAATCACAGTTCCGGCATTGAACGGATTGGGATAATTTTGGCGGAGTGAGAACGCGTCGGGAATGGTACTACCCTCACCTGGTGCAGAAACTGAAGTAGCGCCAGACTCTACAACTTTATGATATTGGTCGATTGCCACGTCTGTCAAAACCTGCTTAGTCCCCAGTGGCCAGCGAATGATTACCGAATCGATGGTGGTTGCCGTTCCCAGGCCAAAGTGTACAAAGGGATTTTCCTGAATTTTCCAGGTTGCCGGCGCCGCAGTATGCCGGATTTGACGTTTCTCACCACTTACCACGGTTACCAGAGAGCCGATACCGCCACGATTGGAGGCGGTTCCCTCTAATATAAATCCAACCCAATGATTCTCATTCACACCCAAGTTATGAAAAAGAAACGCCCCTCTTTCAGCGGAGGCGACGAACATGTCCATCCAGCCATCCATGTCATAATCAAGTGCAGCACCTCCGGTTCGATCGACAGCGCCGATTTGTAGCTCAGGCATAAATTCTCCCACCTCCGCGAAAACCCGCAGGCCAGCCTCGGTTTCTTCGTTCAAAACGAATCCTTCACGCTCCGTGCCACCGCTGCGCCCGATAAATATGTCCTGATCGCCGTCATTATCGAAATCGGCTACATTAACGGACCTGTGGCTCCCTGTGGGAGGCACAGTTGCGTTCATACCTGTCACTCCCGACACATCGACGAATTGGCCACCTTCATAAGCCCACAATTCATTGGGGCTGTCACTGGACTGGCAACAGACCGTTTTTAGAAAATCCAGGTCGCCGTCATTATCATAATCAAACCAGTGACTGAACCGTGTCTCAGGTCCGGCTGGAATAAGACCCAAATCTTCAGACACCTCACTGAAAACGCCCTCATCATTGCGAAATAACATCGTTCCTGCTGAAAAATCAGGATCACCATCCATATCAAAATCCACCCATTGCAGCCTTCCAGGCCAAAAGCCCTGATCCATGAAATGGCCCAGTGGTACAACTCCAGTCAGGCCGACCTCAGAGGCAATGTTTGTGAAAACCCCTTCGTCGTTACGGTAGAAGTAGAAATCGGGGTTATTCGTTTGATTCACGAGTAGATCGAGGTCGCCGTCCAGGTCGTAGTCAGCCCAGGCGCCCATCTCGATTCCCCACCAGGTGATAAGTCCAGGCGGTTTGATCGCTTCAAGACCGGCATCTGTGGTGACATTGACAAAAACACCGTCATCATTTCTGAACAGGAACATATTTTCATTGGAACCCCAAAATAGGTCTTTATCCCCGTCGTTGTCATAATCTGCGAAACTGGGTGTGCGGCTCCAGGTCTCTTCTACTTCTGCGGCGATTAACTCAGGCGACTGTTCGGAAACTTGCGTAAAGATACCGTCAGTGTTCATGTAGATTTGGCTGTTCTGGGCACCGCGCCACTTGGTCTCCAAGATATCGGGCCAACCATTGCCGTCAATGTCAGCTACTGAGACACCCCAGCGATCCAGATTAACGGGTGTTATCCCAACGACCGATAAATCTTGCCCGGAGATGACCTCAAAGGTAGGTTGACTTTGGGCAAAGCTCACAAAGGTGAGTGTGAGCACGATCGTAAATGCGAAATTTAGCTTCATAGCTTCCCTCCGAATGAAATTCGATGCTTAAGAATCTGTTTTTAGTTCTCCAGCGCAAAAGTCGCAGACAAATCTCCTACCAAGACGCGAAATTGCCCCGGCTCTGTAACCCTTTTGTTTTCACGGTTATGAAACGATAGATCACTTTCTTTAATGGTAAAGTGAACGGCCTCGCGTTCATTTGGTCGCAAGAAGACGCTTCGGAAACCTTTGAGCTGTCTGATTTGAGGTGAGACAGAGCGCACCAGATCACTGACATACAATTCCACAACATGTCTTGCTGTCCGCTGTCCCGTATTCTTGACCACCGCCGAAACACTCAAGGATCCATTGGGTCTCATTGTTTTTTTGCTTAATTTCAGCTTTGAATAAGAGAACGTTGTATAGCTCAATCCGTGACCAAATTCCCAGAGCGGGTTGAGTTTGTTGCGCGTGTCCATCTCTATAGGTTTATGATCATGGCAGACCAGGTCATTCGGTTGGCGTGGATAAGTATACGGCAACCTGCCACACGGTGTATAATCGCCGAATAATACGTCAGCTATGGCCTGGCCACCTTCAGGTCCAGGCAAATATGCAAGCAAGACGGATTTGGCCTGATCGACCAAAGGGGTGATCACGCGAGGCCGGCCCTCAATCAAAACAAGTACAACCGGTGTACCAACCCTTAGTATCGCTTTCACCAAATCATATTGTGCTCTTGGCAGGGTCAAATCATGAATATTACCTGGCGTTTCGCAATACGGTTCTTCACCAAGACATACAATCGCTACATCCACCGCCTTCGAGGCCTCTGCAGCCGCATCCATATTGGCCGTAGTCTCATGAAGAGCTCCTTCAACAAAGGTGACATTTTCTTTTCCGGCTTTGGACTGAATGGCTTCCAATATCGTCATCTTGTTTCTTGGGTAAAGAGCTTCCTCTTTTCCCTCGGAGGTGTAGCTCCACCCACCGTTCAGAACAGATCGCAAATGGGCGTTTGGACCCGTGACTAAGACTCTCGCCTCACGTTTGAGTGGAAGCAAGCTGTCGTCATTTTTAAGCAGTGTAATCGCCTCGCGAGCCGCCTGCAAGCTCAAGTTGCTGGATTCCAAACTGCTAACTCTTGCCTTGTTGCTTTTGGCACCATAAGGATTTTGAAACAGGTTTAAGGCAAATTTAACGTGTAGGATTCTTCCGACGGCGTCATCGATGCGCCATTGCGGCACCTCACGATCTCGCGCCAGCTTCAATAGGATGTTGTAAAAGCTGTAATCGAACGGCACCATGCTCATATCAATTCCAGCCATAACGGCCATTTTCACCGCATCCTCCGGAGACGCAGCTACTTTGTCCCTTGTGTAAAGTCGTATTACGTCTTCCCAATCGCTGACAATGAAGCCTCTAAAACCCAACTCCTCTTTTAAGAGCTTAGTGAGAAGATTGTAGTCACTGTGGACAGGAATTCCGTTAATCTCACCAGAGTTTGCCATCACTGTTAGAATCCCTGCGTTGACAGCATCTTCAAACGGAGGTAAAAAGTAGTCTCTGAGCATGCGCTCCGGAATCCAGGCTGGCGTGCGGTCCTTGCCAGAGAGTGGATAACTGTAGCCCACATAATGCTTCGCACAAGCCGCTGCTTTCACCACACTGTGATTGTTATCCTGTCCCTGCAAGCCTTGCACATACGCGAGCCCTATTTTCGAAACCAGAAGCGAGTCTTCGCCGAAGGTCTCCCACAGCCGTGGCCAAAGCTGGCTTCGCCCTACGTCCAGAACAGGATTGAAGTTCCAGGGAATCCCTGCAGCAAGCATTTCCCGTGCCGTAATCTCAGCTGACTTTCTTACCAGCTCCGGATTTCGTGTTGCGGCCATGGCGATGCTCTGAGGGAACAGAGTCGCCTCGCGAATGAAACCGGCTCCGTGAATTGCGTCGATGCCATAAATGACCGGGATACCCAGGCGCGTTTCCTTTGTGGCGATGTCCTGAATCTGCTTAATGAGCGTACGCCATTCATCAAGCGTCAGGGCAACATCGTAGACATGCAAAATTGAGCCGAGATGATACTCCAGGATTGCTTTCCTGAGTTTGTCTAAATCAACTCCATATTTTTGTTCCGGCGTTCCACGGGTTTTAGAAACCACTTGCAACGTAACTTGCGTCATCTGCCCCACTTTCTCCTCGATGGTCATTTTCGAAAGCAGGTGTTCGATGTCGTGGTCTAACCTACTTGACGCTTGTTGTGAAGAACCAGACACAGTGTAAACTCCAAGGAAGTTATTGCCTGACACTTGACACTGGATTCAGAGCACTCAGGAGCCAGTGCTAAGATAGCTCTAATGTAGCCAGGACAGGAAAATGGTCAGACGGATATCTACCTGCCTGATTGTATTCAATTATTTCCACAGCTTTCATGCGAAAATGGCCTGAGGCAAGAATCCAATCAATGCGGTCCTCTGGCTGACCGGTAAAGCTATGACTACTCCCCCCTTTACTTTCGGGCATATTGAGGGCCTGCCAGCAATCAAGTAATATTAATCCGTCTTTTGCTCCACTACCTTTCAAGATTTTCCAGGGTTCACTCCAGGGCACAGCGTTGAAATCACCAGCCAATATAACGGGTTCTCTGGGTGCCAGGGAACGAATTCTATCGGACAAAAGCAGAGCTGCTTTTCTCTGAAACTCCTCACCCCAATGAAAATGCGTGTTGAAGGTATAGAATCTCTTTCGTGTATGTCGAATCTCCAGATAAGCCCATGTTACAATCCGCGCCAAATCATTGCCCCAACTCATGCTTCCCGAAATTTCCGGAGTATCGCTCAACCAAAAAGTACCGTGATCTCTTAACGTAAATTTGCCTTCGTCGAAAAAAATAGCGCAATGCTCGCCACTACCAGATTCCTGCTCACGGTCAACTTCAACCCCGTGATAGCGCCCCTTTCCAACGTAATCAAAGTCACCAAACTCTTCTTTTATGGCGGTCAATTGGAACGGAAGGCCTTCCTGTGTACAAATCAAATCATGGGGATACCGCCAGAGCAGCTCCATGAATATGCTCCGTCGATAGCGCCAGTGGTCAAGGCCATCTTCTGAGCTGCCAACCTTGACGTTGAACGTCATCACTTTCAGTTCAGATTTGCTATCAGCAGCCGTCATATATTCTCACCAAACAAAATGTTAATAATCTCATTGAATCCAACTCAATGCCACATCGGTTGCTCCGAGATGAGCCCCCGGTCCGAGATCTTGAATGTCAAATCGCTTCATCTCTCCAGCATCGACGTCGACAAAGTTGTGAGACAAAAACAAGTCGTCTCCTGGTAGTTCTGCATGTAGCGCTTTAACAAATCGATCAGGAACCACCTCCAGATACCATTTCCCATCATCGTATTCAGTGAGACGAGATTCGAACTTTGGGGCGCTTAAACGAAGATGCTTATAAGGCAAGGAGAAATGCCGGTTCTCAGCAATAATCTCTTCATCATGGAAAAGTTGGGCACGCACGTATCCTTCAGTTGGGTCGCCAATGTCCAACTCCTTGAGTTCAAGCGATGCAAGAGGCGTGCACTTGTTGGCGGGTATAGTCACAGTACGCTCAACCACATCTTTCAATTTCCCCTGCAATGAGAAGGTTGAAATCACGAGGCTGCACATTGAATCGACCTGCATGTCATTGACAGCCGAAAAAACCAGATTTTGCTGGTTCTGTCGAATCACCAGCACAACAGGAGCAAAGAATCGTTTGGCATACCAGTATGCGGCCTTTGGTCTCAGCTCGCTGTCGATGAGCGACCAACTCGTCGCTGGCCAGCAATCATTTAATTGCCAGATTATAGCACCCGTTGTAAGAAACTTCTGACTGCGCCAATGCTCAACACACATTTTTAGCGCTTCAGCCTGTGCGACCTGAGAAGTGGCAACAAACTCCTTAAAGGTCGATGGAACTTTAAATTGTTCGGCCATATAACAGTAGATTCGCTCCGAGCCTCTGACTTGTTTATTATGATGTTCCATCAATCTGCTTTGTGGCCACAGCTCATTTTCGCTGATATACTCCTGCCACGTCTTTAAACATGCCGGCGCCTGAAAACCGAATTCTGTTACGAATCGACTGCGGTCATCAATGACAGAATTTGTTGATGCCCAATTGCTCCACATATTCC
>CAZVSL010000330.1:0-7248 GCA_964629935.1 uncultured Calditrichaceae bacterium
GCACTTTAGTGTTTCAGTATTTTGGGTTTGGTTGGAGGGGCGTATAAAAGCAAAAGCGCAATACTAAAGTATTGCACTCCGTGGCGCAGCCGGCGTGAAATACTTTGGTGTTTCAGTTTTTTTTGGGATGTTTGGGACGTGCAAAGCAAAAGGCGCAATACTAAAGTATTGCACTCCGGTCTCGCCGCTTTCTTTCATTTTCAGCTTGCCAAACCCGCTCATATTTCCTATATTACGCCACCACGAAACAAGCCAAACAAGGAGACGTAATCCCGCCACTTTGTTACCGCTTTTTATTGTCTGCAAACAACAAAATCTGACCAAGAAATCACCGACAGGAGCATTTTGAGTATATAGAATTGCTACGGATTTTTTACGTCAATTTCTAAAGTTGTAGAAGGGAATCGAAATGCTCCTGTTGCTGTATCTGTTTTTCGTTGTGCCTGCCGTGGCGCCGGCGCCGGATGTAACTGTCAGCGGCACGGTCGTGGATGCTCAGACCGGAGCGCCGCTGGCTGATTGCAATGTCATCATTACGCCTGGCAAGAATGGCGTGGCCACCAATACCGACGGTGAGTTCTCCTGCAAGCTGGATTATGGCGCTTACACAGCCAGGTTTTCTTATCTGGGTTACGAAGATAACCAACTCACATTTGAGTTGTCGCAGACGCAGACCAATCTTGACCTGACCATAAAAATGCAGCCGCAGCCGCTGCTCGGCGAAGCGGTTACCGTGTTCGGTGAAAAACAGGCTTCGCCCACGGTGCAGAGGCTCAAGCAACGCGATATCAAACGTATGCCGACCGTTTATGGTGATGCTTTGCGCTCCATCAAGATTCTGCCGGGCGTCACCTCCAACAACGAGCTCAGCACCACCTACAACGTGCGCGGCGGCAATTATGACGAGAATCTCATCTATCTCAATGGTTTCGAAATCTACCGGCCGACACTGCTTCGCCAGGGCGTGGAAGAGAACCAATCGGTCATCAATCCGGACCTGGTGGAGCAGCTTAGCTTTCACGGCGCAGCTTTTCCGGCGCGGTTCGGCGACAAGCTGGCCTCGGCGCTGGAGGTGGACTACGCCGGCGCCAGCAGCCGGCGGCTCACCGGGGTGGTGCGCGCAGACGTGCTGAACATCGGTCTGGCGTTGCGCCACCGCATCGGCAGACTGAATTGGGCGTTGGGCGTGCGCTATGCCAACCCGTCGTCGTTTGTTGATAATCTGCAAACCAGCGGCGACTACCGGCCGCGTTTCGCCGATGTGCAACTGCTTTTGAATTACGAGTTTAACCGCAGCACGCAGCTCGAGCTGTTTCTGCTCAATGCCAACAATGAGTTCGATTTGACCCCTGATGTCTGGCGCGGCAACATCGCCTTCAGCACAACCGATGTGCGCGGCGTGGATATCGAGTGGGACGGCGAGCGCCGGTATTCGTTCGACGCCAGACTTGTCGGGCTGCGTTTCAAGCAAGAAGTGAGCAATAGCAGCAGGTTGAGCCTCGCGATATCCGGCTTCGAAAACAGCGAAGATGAGAACACCGATTTAACCGGCGATATCTTCTACATTCCGGATGCGTTTGCGCCGCAACGCAACCGCTCCTTCCTGAAATCGCGTACGGAGCGCGCCGGCAACCGTCTGGACCTGCGCGGTTATGAGATCAACCCTGAGCTGCAATCGCAGGCCGGCAAGCACACGCTGGAAATTGGCGCTGGTGTACGCGTGGTGGAAATGGCGAGCCGCCTGGATGAGCTGACTTTCGAGCAAGGCGATAACACCGACGTCGAGCTGCCGCGCGTTCAGCAGGTGGAACGCGACGAAACCTTTACCTCCCTGAGCGCATTCGTGCAGGACCGTATTGCTCTGCACCCGAGGCTCAATGCCAATCTCGGACTCAGGCTCCTGCACTACGACTTCACCGGTGAAACTCTGCTCAGTCCGCGCGCCAGTCTCAGCTACCTGCCGGCAAGTACACATTCGGTCAATTTTGGTGTTGGCTACTATTACCAGCCGCCGTTTGTGCATGAGCTGCGTGACAAGCCCGAAGGCTCGGACGCCAATTTGAAATCGCAGCGCGCCATTCATGCCATTGTTGGCTGGGAGCATCAAATTACACCGCGGCTGACCACGCGCGTGGAGACCTACTACAAGCGGCTGGACGACATCATTCCTTATCACCAGGACCAGTTGCGGCTGGTGTATGGCGACAGCAACAGCCATGAGGGCTATGCCTATGGCCTGGATGTGCTGCTCAACGGGGAAGTCGTGCCCGGCGTCAATAGCTGGCTGAGTTACAGTTACCTCAAGAGCCGGGAGCGTGAAAAGGGCAGCGAGAACACGGTCAGGCGTCTGCTGGACCAGACGCACACCTTTCGATTTTTCCTGCAGGACAAGATGCCGCGATTTCCGAACGTGCAGGCGCACATCCGCATCCTGTTTGGCAGCGGCTTCCTGCTCCATCCCCGCCGTGCTGTCACCGACCCGGCCAGCGGGCGCTCCTTCTTGGAAGTCGATTTCGACCGGCGCGAGGAATTGCGCTACTATTTCCGCATGGACCTGGGATTCACTGCAAACATCAAAATCGGTCAGCACAGAAGCCTGCTTATCACCGGCGAAATCCTCAACGTCTGGAATGTGCTGAACATCGCAGATTATACCTGGTTCGATGTGCCGCAATTGAGCCGCCAGCCGAGGCGTATTCCGCAGGTGTTCACGCGGCGGTTTTTTAATATTGGGGTTGAGGTGGGGTTGTGAGGGTGTGTTGTGAGGGTGTGAATGCATGATGAAGTGAGTTAAACTTCTTCGTAGTAGCCTTTAAAGTAGTCGTATATATTCTCCTCATCCGGCAATCCATAGATATTATCTTTCACATCAATGATTTTGCACTCTGCTGTCCCTCCAATGGCTGGTCCTCGCATTCCTCGTCCGATCATTTGGCTATAAAGTACTAAGGAATTTGTTGGGCGTGAAATGAAGACAGTATCTGTTTTGGGAGCGTCAAATCCGGTTGATAACACTCCGTAGTTACATACCACTTGAATCTTGCCTTGTACAAACGCATCTAGGTACTTCTGTCTCAATGTTTTGTCCGTTGAGCCGTCGATATGAACAGCCTCGTAGCCTAGATAGATTAACAAGGAGCAGATGAATTTTGAGTGGTCTATACTGCATGCAAAGAACAGAATCTGTTTCTGCTGTTTGCACTCTGTGTCAAGCCTTTTGATTATTTCAAGATTTCGCAAGTCATCATTGGCGAGTTTACTCAAGAAGCCAGGTGGAAAATCAAACTTTTTCTCAAGATATGCCCTTTGCTTCTCACTTAGCTCGTAACCAAGATTTGTGACCAGAGGCTCGAAGTTGGTGTGAGACAAAACACCTTTTTCTCGCAAGTATTGAATTACTGTTTTCGAACTCGGAGTTCTGATTGAAAATATTTGATTGAAGAAGAATTTGGCTAGCTGTTGATTTGAACTAATATCATCTGCATTCCTTCCAGGGGTGGCCGTAAGACCAACTAACCTTGTCTGATTGCCCGTTAGCGCTTTTGTCACCGCCTTGTATGTCGGAGCCAACACTCTGTGAGCCTCATCGACAATCAGCAGATATATTCGTTTTCCAAGCTCTGTGAAAGGTACTTCATTCTTTTTCAACAACGAATGTAGTTTCTGAAAACCTCCCACAATGAAAGCAGAATCCGCGAACAAATAAGGCAGCTTTGCGCCTGTCCCCCAACATCGAAATATTTTCAAGTTTTTGGTGCCCACATGAGACCAGACCTCTTTAAAGCATTGCACAGCTTGCTCGCAGAGTTCTTCTGAATGAGCTAACCACAACACCACAGTTCCTGGTTGAGACCTGTTAAGATATTCTGTTATGAACTCCATTGAAGTTCTAGTCTTGCCTGAGCCAGTAGGCATTTGAACAATGAACCGCGACCGAGGTATTGCAAGTTTCTTCATACAGTCGATGTAGATTTGAAATTGATAATCTTTCAGGATCTTGTAGGGAGATAACGAAGCGACTGCCTCTTCTTCATTAATAATATCCTGCTTCTTCACAGGCAAATAGACATCTGGTAAATCTAGAGCCCTCAAAAATCCCTTACAGTAATTCTCATCTCTCCACCCCGCTTTTACGTGTTCCTCTACTTTCTGTGCGAAAGAGTTTGAAACTGAAGCAACGCCCGTTTCCAGACATATTTTGTTAAGCTCCTCAGGTAGCAATGCGTTCAAGAATAACCTCTTGAATTGCTTTTCTTTGAAAACTTGGGCATTGGTAAAAGCCTCGAATATCTTTGTGAGATTCTTCTTGCGATAGATTTCCTGCGGTTGGATATTCTCTGATTGGAGAGAAGGAATTATAATTTCAAGGCTTTGAAGAATATTCTCTCCAATTGCTTTCTGAAGATAATCTCTGCTTAGGCGTTTCCAGATCATCTATAAGAGCATGTATTTTCGTTCTTTAACATATCTTTTTAAGGTGGAACTCCAATTGATTTCCAGACTTTCGAAGAACGATTCGGCGTCAAGTTCCTTTGTATTTTCAAGTAAGTTCTTTGCTCGGAAGTAAGATAACAAGAGTATATCCACCAAGAACAGAATCACCTCCGCGTCTTTGCTGACCTCCGATGACAATTCAACATTTTTTCTTATATTTTCTAATGATTCGTGAATGACCGAATAGAATGGATGTTCAGAATTGTAATATACTTTTTCTTTGCCACCATTAGATTCGATGTGGAAGAATAGAGAGTTTTTGGATTTCTCTGTATCTCGTTCGTAAATTTTAAAATTGTACTTTGCATCTTCTGTCGCTTTGGCCTCAGCCTCAGTATTACTATCCACTGCGTCTGAAACGGTTGAACTGTTCTTGAACCATTTGGCAATTAGTGCTTGCTTTTCAAGCAAGATTCTGCTGAGGGCTTCTTGACTTTTTTCTGTAAGAGTAATACCCTTTCTGGTAGGGGATAATTGACTACATCCTTTGGGCTGATAATGTTTTCTTATGTCTAGCACTCGCTGACCTTCGAAGGTGCTCATCTTGATCAAAATACAGTTATCACCGCTCCCGATTTGGGCAATAACTTTTTCTCTGTCTGACATCTTATTGCTCAGACTTTTTCCACGTTCTCAGGTAACTATTTAGGTAGTGCCCCCAGTTAATTCTCAAATCCTCTAGAAAATCCTCCGCAGTCCACTCCATATTGGCATCGAAATTTGCCTCTGCTTTTGAATAGGACATTATCAAGAGATCAATTAGTTTTTTTAATTTCATTGCCAATTCCATTTTGCCATTTGCATTTTCTTCCAATGCACTAATGATGGAATAAAGTTCTTCAATGAAACCATGCCTGCTATTGTATGTAATCACGTCAGAGCCACCTAAATGATCAATGTCAAAGAAATTGGGACCTTTCCAACTCTTGTCAATTATTGTAAAAGGCTGACTTGCAAATTTGACTGCCCACTTTGCTCTTTGTTCAGCACTTTCGTTATTCTTAAGTTCTTCAACTATTCTTTTGGACTCCTCAGAAACGCTTTTGTGCTTGTCTATTTGGCTCTTATCAGTTGGGGTTTCTTTAGCAATCCTTTCTGCTTCCTCATGGCCAGTGTATAGTCCATCTTCTTGGATAGCAGCGCGCTCTTTTTCCTTCTTTTCTTGTTCTACTCTCTTCCAATAGTCAGAGACAGTTTCTCTAGCTGTTTTGATAGTTGGTACAATCTTCGCGGCGATTGCTTCTTTAAGCTCAGGGACAGGAACTGCTCCTTTCTTGATGTTTCTTACCTTGAAGCATTTGTCGAGCTCGGCACCAAACGATATTTCGCACCCCCACCATCTATCGATCTGCTCAAATGCTGGTTTCCAATATGGGATATGTCCGTAAAATACTTCTCTACCATTTCGCAGAATTGAAACTCCTTCATTCAAATGAATATATCTTTCTTTAGTTTCTTTCGAAGCGCCAACACCCTGATAAGGCCGCAAAGAAGCATCGATTAGGCTCATTTTTATGGTTATGTTACTTTTGTCGCTCCGATTCTGGGATCTATCTTCTATTGGGATAGGCCAATCTAATAGTATGGGTTCATATTCGTAGGCCGGCGGATCTTTCGGGAACTTAGTTTTTTCTGCGGTGATATAAAGCGGGTCTATGGCGAAAACTCCTTGGCCATCAATCTCAATTCCTAGATTCTCCCAAATAAATTTTCTGTACGTTCGGCCCATCCAAGCTCTTGTTTCTTCTATTAGTTCCTCTGCTGAACAAGGCTGTCTATCGTACTTGCTCCAAATCACTAACGTCCCCGATTCTTCCCCCACTAGATTCTCGTATTTCTCAGGTAGGGTCTTCGGTTGCGGCTCGGGAATACTCTCCATCTCTGGCGGATTTGACGTAATTTCATCGATGTCTGTATATGTGTATAACCATTCTCCATTTTTTTCCTTAGAATAGAGCTCGAAACGCTTGCACTGACTGATGGCACCCAACGTAACTCCGACGCCGAACCGCCCAATTCCTGATCTATCATTATAGCGAGTTGAATATCCAAGTTGCAGACATCGATGCAACGTCTCGCTGTTCATTCCGACACCGTTATCTCCAAACGCAAGGCTTCGCAATATTCTATATCTGCTTCTACTTTTGCTGGGGATATGCTCAAATTGAATTCGGACACTCGTAGCTTTGGCCTGGATTGAATTATCTACAACTTCGCCGAAGGCACTATAAGCGTCAAAGTCAGAGTCTCTCAATGAGAGAAGAGCCGTTGCATCGTTGACTAATTTTACACTCATGATTTATTCCCTACGCTAGTGACTTCACCTGAAAAGGCTTCTTCAACAGGATAGAAATAACGGTATAGTATTTAAGTCAGCATCTATGTAAGCATGTATATGGTTATTTTTATCATACGTTAAGAACACTGAGTTGCGGATGCTTCTTTCGTCCATAGTTAGTTTTTCTCTTATGTCATAGTCATCAGGATAATGGTGATGATTTTTAAGAATGGCCAAAATCTTTTTGAGGAAACTCAACATCTCATTCAGAATTCTGAGAGACTTATTATTATTGTCCCATACATCAAAAAGGATTCGCTGGAGGAACTTTTAGAGCATTCCCGCACTCCAACCGAAATAGTAGTGCGATGGCAGCTTAAAGACTTCCTCACAGGAGCCGCAGATTTGGAAGTCTACGAATTCTGCCAAAAGCTCAGTATACCATTGTACAGAAATCCACGGATCCACCTAAAATG
>CAZVSL010000331.1:0-2346 GCA_964629935.1 uncultured Calditrichaceae bacterium
CAAATGGACTGGCTCATTCGCGAGCTGCAAGCCTCCACGGCAGACTGGAAGTTTGTCTGCACGAGCGTGCCGTTCAATCCGGCCATGCGCGCCATTATGGAGCTGGCGCTTTTCGTGCAAGGCACGAGCGTGGAGAATGTTCTTAAACAATTTGGTTTCGACTCAGCCAGCGAGGCCGCGCTCCTGACCGCGGATAGCTGGAATGGTTTTGTGCCGAGCGTACAGCGCTTGCTGCGGGCTGTAAGCGACGCCCAGATCGAGAACATCATCATGCTGAGCGCAGACTCCCACACAGCCGCCATCGATGACGGCGGCAATGCCCTGTTTCCTGAAATCATGGCCGGCGGCCTGGACCGCACCAACTCCCGAATCGTCGCCTTAGCGGAATTGCTGGGAATGAAGCTGTGGAATGGCGGCGGCCAGGGGCTTGCGGCCAACAATTTCAACAGCCACTACGGCCGCATCACAGTCTTTGGCAGGGATTCCGTGCGTCTTGAACTTGTGGATGAGTTTGACAAGCTGCTCGCAGCCCACACCGTCTACGACGGCCACATTGCCTCGCCCGTCGCCTTGACGCACGTCGTGGAGAGCCAATTCTTTCCGGAAACGGCCGTCGGCGACACCTCGAGGCGTGCTTTGTTGTTGCTCAACACCGGCGCCGACAGCGTCAGCGTTGATAGCATCACAGCCTCACGTGCGGCATTTTTCGTCAACATCGGGCGCATAACAATGGCGCCCGGGGAACGCACCGCCGTCGATATGCTGTTTGCGCCGCAGACAACGGGTCCGGTCAGCGGCAGCCTGCGTATCGCCAGCAATGACCCCGACAGTCCGGCCGTGGTCTCGTTGCAAGGCCGCGGCGTGATGGCGACCACGGTTGCGCCGCACGAAAGCCAAGCGCCGGAAAACTTTACACTGGCGCAGAACTATCCCAACCCCTTTAACGGCGAAACGCGTATTGCCTACTCGCTAAAGCAGACCGCACAGGTCGATCTTGCCATCTACAACCTGACGGGACAACGCCTCCGGCGCTTGCGCCAGAGTATTCAGGAAAGCGGCGCCTATACAATAACGTGGGACGGGAAAAACGAATCAGGCATGCCTGTAGCGAGTGGGATTTATGTCTGCCGGCTCCAGGTACGGCCAGCAGCGGCAGGCCCGGCTGTAGCGGTCAGCCGGAAAATGATTCTGTTGCAATAGACTATTCAAACAAGTCCGGAATTGCGGATAAACTGAATCTTAGAGATTAGACTTTTGCTTCAGGTGTTTTTCCAAGTCTTCTGATTAGACGACGATTATCGATAGCCCTTATCTGATCGATCATTCAAATCTGCTATCCAGATCTCATACTGTTTGACTTTCATCCAGCAAACTCTCGAATTCCCTCCACACGCACCGGCCCCCATGAAAATCCCTACCCAAACCCCTCACAATTTGACTTTTTGTAATTTTTGTCATACAATCTGTCGGCGAATACATTACTAAAATCCGAAAACAACGACGCATGGCTGAGCCATTTGACCGAGATTCTGATTGGGGCGACATGCCCCCTGCCGAGCTGCAGAAATATGGCGCACAGCTTCTCGACTGGATAACACGCTATTTCGACAACATCGACGAGACGCCCGTCCTGCCGGACAGCCAACCGGGGGAGCTGCGCAGACGATTGCCGGCACAACCACCGAAGACCGGCGAGGCCATGCAGGCCATCCTGGCGGATATCGACAAGCTGATCATGCCCGGCATGACCCACTGGAATCACCCGGCATTTTTCGCCTATTTTGCCATCACGGGCAGTGCGCCGGGCATTCTGGGGGACTTACTGAGCTCCGCTTTCAATATCAACGGCATGCTGTGGAAAACCTGTCCCGCAGCCACGGAGCTGGAGCAGGTTACCCTGGACTGGCTGCGACAAATGCTCGGCCTGCCGGAGGCGTTCTGGGGTATTGTCTATGACACCGCCTCCGTCAGCAGCATGCACGCCATCGCTGCTGCCCGAGAACAGCTCACGGACCTCGATATTCGCGAGCATGGCATGGCGGGCCGGCCTGAGGTGCCGCGTTTGCGGCTGTACGCCTCGGAGCAGGCGCACTCGTCTATTGAGAAGGCTGCGATCACGCTGGGGCTTGGGCTGCAAAGCGTGCGCAAGATTCCTGCTGACAGCGAATTTCGCATGGACGCCGAACTGCTGGCTTCTGCCATCAAGCAAGACCGGCGCGACGGCTGGCGGCCGTTCTGCGTGGTCGCCACGGTAGGTACGACTTCCACCACCAGCATCGATCCGGTGGCAGAGATCGCCAGGATTTGCGCGCACGAAAATCTCTGGCTGCACGTCGATGCTGCTTA
>CAZVSL010000331.1:2356-7240 GCA_964629935.1 uncultured Calditrichaceae bacterium
GAACGAAGAAAATCCTGGCGTTGTCGATCAAGCTGCTGCTTACGGCGGCGCTGCGGCTGTGCTGCCAGAGATGCGACACGTCCTGCAAGGCTGCGAGCATGCGGATTCGCTGGTGGTCAACCCGCACAAGTGGCTGTTTGTGCCTGTGGATTTCAGCGCTTTTTACACCCGCAAACCCGAGGTGCTGAAACGCGCTTTCAGTTTGTCGCCGGAGTACCTGCGCACGCAAGAAGATGCCAAAGTTGAGAACTACATGGACTATGGCATCCAACTTGGCCGACGATTTCGCGCACTCAAGCTCTGGTTTGTGCTGCGCTATTTCGGCGTGGCCGGCATTCAGGCACGCATCCGGCATCACCTGAACCTGGCAAAGGAGTTCGCCAGTTGGATCGATGCCGACCAGAATTTCCAACGCATGGCGCCGACGCCGTTCAGCACGATTTGCTTCCGCGCCAATCCGGATGACAAAAATGACATCGAGCTAAACAAGCTGAATCAGCAGCTTATGGAAGCTGTCAACGCCACGCGTAAGGTGTACCTTTCCCATACAAAACTCGGCGATGCTTTTGTGCTGCGCATGGCTATCGGGAATCTGAAAACCGAGCGACGACACGTGGAACTGATGTGGCAGATACTACAGGATACACTGCGAGAAAAGATGAAAAGAGCGGCGATTTGAAACGCCAGTGCTTATGAAGCACCAAATGCCGGTGAAGCGGAAGAGTTGGTACAGGAAGCGAATGAGTTGAAGAAGATCTTTCGTCAATCATTGAAAAATCGACAATTGACCGATCTCCCGTTTTGGACGTTGGAGATTTGGTCATTAAATCAAACGGAGGGAAACAATGAGTGAGGCTACCAAAGAAGAACGCAACTGGGGCATGTTTTGTCACCTGGCATCACTGTGTCTCTGGATCGGCGTACCGTTTGGCAATATTATCGGTCCCCTGATCATCTGGCTGATCAAGAAAGATGAAATGCCGCTGGTGGACGCCGAAGGCAAGGAATCCATAAACTTCCAGATTTCCATAACAATCTATGCTATTGTGGCTGCTCTTCTGGTCTTTGTGGCCATTGGCATTCCGCTGCTCATTCTGATCGCCGTGGCACAGATCGCTCTGGTGATCGTAGCGGCTATCAAGATCAGCAATGGCGAAACGTACCGGTATCCTTTCACAATTCGCTTCTTGAAATAATCGCCATGAAACTCACCGGCAAAACTGTCCTGATCACGGGTGCGGCTCGCGGCATCGGCCAGGCGACTGCACTTGAATTGGCGCATGCGGGCGCGAACATCATCGGTATTGACTTAGGCTTGCAGGAGATGCAGGAAACGGCTGGCAAGATAGAAGAATCGGGCCAAAAGTTCACGGGTTTCGCCTGTGATATTACCGATGAGCCGGAAGTGCTCAAGGTGGTGCGGCAGGCGGCAGCTCATGAAAACAGCTTCGATATTCTGGTCAACAACGCCGGCGTGCTGCCAAGCGGGCCATTCTTGGAGCGTGATTTTGGCGACTGGCGCCGTACTATCGAGGTCAACTTGCTGGCGCTCATGCACTTGACTTATCGTGTGTTGCCCATTCTGCTGCAGCGCGGCAGCGGCCACATCGTCAATATCGCCAGCATTGCCGGTAAATTTGGCACCGAGGGTGTGGTTGCTTACGCTGCCTCCAAGCACGGCGTGGTCGGATTCAGCTCCGGGCTGCGCTCTGAGCTGGTAGGGACAAAGGTGGGCGTGAGCTGCATTTGTCCCAGTCCTGCCAGAACGCGCATGGCTGAAGGAGTGAGCCACACTTTCCTGACGCCGGTTGTCGAACCGCAGGCTGTTGCCCGGGCGGTCAGGCGCGCCATCGAGACCAATGCTATCGAGGTGTTCGTGCCGCGCCACGTGCTCGAGGAGGCGGAGCAGTCGACGGCTGCGTCTGTCCACTTCGCTGCTGCCGGCCATCTCGCCGCGCCTGGCGCACTGGATTTTGAGGATTTCCAAAGCCTCGCACGGGTGGACGGTGGCGAGGAAGTCGCTGCCGGAAGTGATAAAAGAGTGAAACAAGAGCATAGCTCAGCCATCAGGCGATTGCTTATAAGGCTTAGCCCGACTTATTCCCAGCGCGGCAAAGCCGCATGGGCCGATTTACTTCATCATTCTTTGCATTTTATTGCAAAGAATGAGAAGTAACAACATAGAAATGCGCTTCGCGTTGGAAAGTCACCGCTCAACAACAGCGGAGCTAACTGAAAAATTCATATATCAGGACCCTATCCCGCCAAGGCCATGTTTGTTGAAGTCTTACCGCAGGATTAAACCGGGTTTATGAATCTTTCAGGTTAGATATTCGTGTTCACGGCCGTGCCGGCAACTTCAGACCAGGTTTCGCAAGATCGAAGCTATGAACAATCACAAATTAACTTACGAACAAAAATATTGCATCATCGGCGCGGGTTCATCAGGGTTGGTGGCTGCCAAGAACTTGCTGCAGCATGGCATTCCGTGCGATGTTCTGGAACGGGAATCCGAAATCGGCGGCGTTTGGAATTATGCCAGCCCCAACAGCAGTGTATATCGCTCGACGCACCTGATTTCATCCAAGCCGATGACGGAATTCACAGACTTTCCCATGCCGGAAGATTATCCCGATTATCCGCATCATACACAAGTGCTGGAGTATTTTCACGCCTACGTGCGTGCGTTTAATCTCAGACCGCACATCGGGTTCAACGCCAAAGTTGAGCGCCTCGAACCTTCGGCAGGCATGTGGCTCGTGACTTTGGCGAGCGGAGAAACCCGGCGATACCGCGGCGTGATCATCGCCAACGGCCATTTGTGGGATCCGAATTATCCTGAGTACCCGGGTGAATTCAATGGCCGCGTGCTGCATTCCAAGCAATACAAGACACCGGACATTCTTGCTGACAAGCGAGTGCTGGTGGTCGGCGCCGGCAACTCGGGCTGTGATATTGCAGTTGAGGCTGCACAACATGCGCAGCAGGCTTTTCTCAGCGTGCGCCGCGGCTACCACTTCATCCCAAAGTTCATGTTCGGCAAGCCCGCTGACCAGGTGGGAGAAATCGGACTTAAGCTCCGCATCCCGCTGCCCATTCGGCGTACGCTCAACACATTTCTGCTGCACAAAATCTATGGCCAGCCGGAGGACTTTGGCCTGCCGGCGCCGGACCACAAACTCTATGAAAGCCACCCGATCGTCAATTCCCAAATCTACTACTACCTTGGTCACGGCGACCTCAAGGCTAAACCGGATGTGCAGAAATTGCGGGGCGACAAAGTTGAGTTCATCGACGGCAGCCTGGAGAGAATCGATGTGATCGTCTATGCAACCGGCTACAAGATCTCGTTTCCATTCATTGACAAACAATACTTGAACTGGCAGGACAACCATCCCAAGCTGTTTCTGCACATCTTTCATCCGCAATACGACAACCTGTTCGTGGCCGGCATGTTACAGCCCGACAGCGGACAGTGGGGGCTCGTGGATTACCAGACTCAGCTCATCGCCAAATTCATCAAGGCGCAGAAAACCAATCCGCGCAAAGCCGAGGCATTTCGTAAGCTGAAACGCAAGGCAGAGGGCGCCAGCAATGGTCGCATTCGATATGTGGATTCGCTGCGCCACAAACTTGAAGTCGAGCATTTTAGTTACCGGCAGCGGCTGAAGAAATTGATCAAGATGTTTCATTGATTCTTGCGGAGAGGGCATGAATAAAATTCATCTCAGCACGTTTCCAACCATGGGGTCAGAGAAGATAAAACCACAGAACCAAACAAAGGAGGGACACATGCGCACCAACATTCATCGAAGAACGCTGCTTGCTTTGTTTCTAGCTGCTGTGCTCGCCATGCTGATTGGTTGTCAAACCGCGCAGCAGCCGGAGGAGACCACGCCGCAATATTCCCTGAGCCAGGATCAGACGCACAACAAGTTCAGCCGGGCAATTCCGCCGGTCCTGACCGTTCCGTCCGGCGCTGTTATCGAGGTCAAGATAGAAGAAGCATCCGACCAGCAACTTACGCTCAATTCCACTTCTGCCGATGTGCCAAACGTCAAGTTCGATCCCATCCATCCGCTCACGGGTCCGGTCTATGTCGAAGGCGCTGAGCCGGGCGATGTACTTGCTGTCAAGCTGCACGAAATCGAGCTCGGTGACTGGGGCTGGTCTGGTGTGTTTCCAGGGTTTGGCTTTCTGGCAGATGAATTCACAGAACCTTATCTTAAGACATTCAAGTTGGGCAAAGAAGCTGAGTTCGTTCAGTTTAACGAAAGCATCAAAATTCCCGTCAGGCCGTTTCCCGGGGTTATGGGTGTGGCGCCGGACACAGACGAAATGCTCTCCACGATTCCACCCCGCGCTAATGGCGGCAACATGGACGACCCGAATATGGTGGAAGGTACGACGGTCTACTTTCCTGTCTTCGTTAAGGGCGCGCTGTTTTCCATTGGCGACGCCCATGCAACGCAGGGACACGGCGAAGTGTGCGGCACCGCAGTAGAGGCGCCCATGCGCATCGTCTATCAGGTCGATGTAATCAAAGGCGGCCGCAAAATCAAAGAACCGCAATACGAAACCGATGACTACTATGCTGTTACGGCCTTCGCCACAACCATCGATGAAGCTGCAAAGAAGGCAACACGCTACATGATCGACTATCTTGAAAGCGAGCATGGCCTGGACCGCACCGAAGCCTACGTGTTGTGCTCGCTGGCCGGAGATTTAAAAATCGCGGAAGTTGTGGATGTGCCCAATATGCTTGTTACCATGCACATGTCCAAGGATGTGATTGCAGAATAAGGCCATCCGGAGACACAAACTTCGAAATCGCAAACAAACATCTACGCCGAAGGCTTTGATGTGCAACTGCTTCGCGGCAAC
>CAZVSL010000332.1:0-7232 GCA_964629935.1 uncultured Calditrichaceae bacterium
CCAGGTTTCGCCCAGGTCGGAGGATTTTCTCAGGCCACCGCCAAAGCTGGTGATCCAGACTTCATTTTCCCGTAATGCGAGGTCAAAGGTAATATTCTGAACCGGCGTAACCCCGGGCTGCGGCACATGAAACCAGGTGTTGCCCCGATCACGGGAATACGCAAGGCCGCCGCCAGTTTGCAATTCACCGACATCTGTCAAGCTATCAAAACCGGTAGCCACCCACACAACGCTGTCATTGACGGCCAGAGCAGAGACACCGCCCTTGCCCAAGCCATTTTCATCGTCAAAAGACTCGAAGAGCAGGCCGCTGTTCACAGTCTTACTCAGGCCGCGGCCCGTACCGAGCCACATTTCAGCGTCCGTTATCACAATGTCGGTGATGGTATTGCTGGCGAGCCCGGTTTTTGGCTCCGGCGGCTGATCGAGGCGAAAAGTACGCGTCAAGCTCTGCGAAAACAAGAGTTGCGCAAAGCCAAATAAGATGAAAACAACGAACAGTTGCGGAAAAATTCTCATTACCCTGCCTCGGTTAGCAGTTTATCTACGGACGGTCAATATATGTTCGATTAGATTACTTCTTGCGCCGGATTGATCGCGCGCCTCAAACACAAAACGGAAATCTCCGGGCGTCACTCCCTGGGACGGCAAAAAGATGAACCGACTGTAGATACCATCTCCTGCTACGGCGTCCCCTTCATCATTATCGCCAGTGTCAAACAACAACGTCGGACTATTATTGGCTTCATTGCCATCCGGCAGAAAGCTTCGGAACTGCGCCAGCGTAATGTCGTCGTTGCCCTGGGGATCCCGCACGTCAAGTGTGATGAGTAGCCGCTGGTCCCGGGTTGGATCGATTTGCACCAGGCTGGGTGCGATGAGATTCAAGATGAAAGGGCTGTCATCAATTGACGCCACGACAGCCCGTGAAACCTGGGAGCTCCGTTTGCCATTCAGGTCATTGGCCTGCATTACCACACGAAGGACGAATGTTGTATCTGCCCTGCCGGACAGATCGACAATCCCACTAAAACGGCCGTCGCCGGCGGTTGTGTCGCCTGAAACTGCCGCGTTGCCATCATCCTGCAAAAATCCAGGGCTCGCGGCATCTTCCGTTCCGTCAGGCAAGAACAGGCGGTAAAAGACAGAATCGACGTTGGCCAGGCCTTCCGGGTCCCGCACATCGGCGCTGATGACAATCCTGGGTGAAACGGTCACATTCGTAATTCGCGGCACGCTTGCATTTTCAATAACCGGCGCATTGCCGACAAATGGCCGGCCGCGGATCGTTTTTACCGTTGGCGAGCTTAAGTTGCCGACTTTATCTTCGACTTGCACGCGCAGAAAGTAATCGGAAAATCGATCGATGAGGCTGGAGGATAGCTGTGCAGAATAGATGCCGTCGCCGGCGACCTCGTCGCCATTGCTGCCGCTGTCGGTGAGCGTGTCTTCGATTACGGGTACGGTGCTTTCCGGCGGAAACAATTGATACAGCACGCGTTTGATATCGGACAGTCCTTCCGGGTCCGCCACCAGGACTGTGATGGTAAAATTATGAGCAGAATCAACCGCCACGCTGGTTGGCGTTGAAACCTGCACGATCCTGGGCGTCGAATCCCCGCCGCCGGAAAGAACGAATATCTGGGCGCTCAGAACGTTGCTGTTGTTACCATCCCTGTCCCTGGCTTCGACCGTGAGCTCAAACTGACCAGAATCACCGGCGGCGAAAGCGCTGGTGAGCAGCTCAGAATAGATGCCGTCTTTGGCAATCACATCGCCATCGGCGCCGTCATCAGAAAAACTACCCTGTCTGACAGGTGAACTCGCCCCCGCTTTTACGAGGTCATAGTTCACATCGTCTATGTTTGCCAAACCCTGAGGGTCGCTCACTTTAACTGTCAGGAGCTGAGGTTCGGCGGCGGCGTTGTAGATGGAGGTGGGCGTCTGCAATTCTGAAATGACAGGCGCAAAGGTCGAATCCGGTTGCATGGGGCTTTCTTCTGAACAGTGCGATAGAAAGAGACCTATCATCAGCAGGAAGAAAGCGGACATCCCTGGTTTTATCAGGCCGATATTGGAAATCCTTGCATCTTGTTTGAACATAACTGTTTCAGTCGGGTTAGCGAGTGTTTGAAATAATGATACTATCACTTAGGGAATTCATTCCGCGCTAATTCTGCAAAGGCATCTTTTCCGGCAGAAAGAGATGCCCACACTTTGTTGCCTATGCGATGGTTTTCCCTGGGAATAGAGTTTACTCCGGTAATACGATACGCTTGTGTGGGCAGAGAATACTGCGGATTGCGTGTGATGCCGGGCTTGTGACATGTTTGCTGCCACGCCCGGGCCATGAGATGGCGTCCTGTCGATATTGCGCGCCTTTGAATTGATCAATACAGCGTGGGTCAATGCACCCCTTTCCTTGAAAGCAATCTAACCTGGCTTATTCCCAACCTTACGCCCAAAATCCAAGTCCCGAGTTTTAGTGTTTAGGGTCGATGTTCACATTCCTGAACACCCAACCCATTTACCTCTCTTTTGCATGAATAATTCAGGCTAAAGATTCCTGCAGCCTATTCTGCGAGCGGCTTCTTATTTATACTTCTGTAGTAACAAAACACAGAATCTTGTTATCAAAATTTTACAACCAGAGGCAGACCGCTAATTTACAGTTTTTTCTATGACAAGCAAGAGAATTTTGGCGATGCGTCTTGCGCGCCAAATTCGGAATCGAGAAGCATGCAAGGCTCATAACTGGTCAGGTGGTCAACGTGAGGCTCGGTTTGATCTCGCCAACGTGCCGGCCAGCACAGTTTGTGAGCTGGGGTCTCACAAAGTGCGGCAAAGCTTCCAGCTCGCTTTCAGATACGAGAGCGAGTTGTTGCAGAACAGCGAGCATGACCGCAGCAGAGGCCCGTCCGTTGCCGTCCTCGATTTTGATTGCGATCCCCAGAGGCTGGTCTCCCCTGGCAGCGACGCAGCGGATGCCCTCAGCGCCGATTTTGCTGATCAAGCGTCCGCCAGTATGCCGCATCAACTCGGTATCGAACCGGCCGGCGCCGGCGATCAAATCAGGATGAGCATTCATGATTTTGAAACTCTGTTCGGCTGGCGCAAGCTTACCTTCAGCAATACGTGCGTAGGCCTGGGCCATGTTTCGCAGCGGCAGAAAAAAGACCGGTGCGCTGCAGCCGTCCACGCCGGTCTGAATATCGTCTTCAGGCAGTGCGGTAAAAACGGACAATTTGTGTTTGATTTGCTGCTGCACAGGGTGGTCAGGTTCGAGATATGTGTCGAGAGCAAGGTTCGAATGTTGCGCCAGCGCCAGCATGCCCGCATGTTTTCCCGAGCAGTTATTGTATAGCGGAGATTGTTCCGCGCCGTCCCGCAGCCAGGCATCCGCACTCTCCTGATGTAGCGGACGATGGAAGCCGCATTTTAGGTGCTCGGTGCGCAGATTGGCTTTCTCAAGAATGCTGGTAACCGTTTCGAGATGAACCGGCTGCCCATTGTGCGAAGCCATCATCACCGCCAGCTCTTTGACTGTGAAGCCGAAATGTTTGACCGCGCCGCTCTCCAGAATCGGCATCGCCTGCAAGGGTTTGGCAGCCGAGCGCATGTAGGTCCTGGTTTCGACTGAGCCTGCGTGTGCAATCACCTCGCCGGACGACGTCACCACAGCCACGTGGCCGCGGTGCATGCTCTCCACGCGGTCATTGCGAAGCACCTGTGCAACGATCTCAACCATAGCAGCCTCGTGATGGTAACCGGCTAACTCCCGGAGCGAATGATTTGCAGCATCTCGCGCACTGCTTTTTCCATGCCTATCATCATAGCTTTTGCAACGATGGCATGGCCGATGTTCAATTCCTCGATCTGCTCTATTTCCAGGATATCCCGCACGTTGTGGTAATCCAGACCGTGGCCGGCGCTCACACCAAGGCCGAGCTTTGCGGCGGCAATGGCCATAGACCGTATCTTTTCCAGCTCATCCATGACCACACCGAGCTCATCCGCATTGGCATAGAGGCCGGTATGAATTTCAACGTAATCGGAATTAATGCGTGCTGCAGCCTTGATTTGATCGATGTCGGGGTGAACAAATAGTGAAACCACGATGTTGTGGCTGCGCAGCCGGCTAACCACCTCCTGGATCCAATCAAAATTCGCCAGCACATCCAAACCACCTTCCGTAGTGATTTCCTCCCGTTTTTCCGGCACCAGCGTCACCATATCGGGCACAACCTCGGTTGCCAGGGCAACCATTTCGTCTGTGGCCGCCATCTCGAGATTCAGGTGCGTTTTCACAATTTCCTTGAGCAGAAACAAATCTTTATCCTTAATGTGCCGTCTATCTTCGCGCAGGTGGCAGACGATGCCATCCGCTCCTGCCATTTCTGCAGCGATAGCCGCTGCCACAGGATCCGGCAATTTGCCCCGTCTTGCCTCCCGAACAGTGGCCACATGATCGACGTTCACACCTAAGCGCATCATAAATAAACACCCTCCTAATTTAGCAGTTCAGAAACACCAACAAACTGATAACCTCTCTTCGCAAGCACCGGCAGCTCCGTCCGCAATACCTGCAATGTCACCTCTTCCGGATGTGCAATGCCGACCGCGCTGCCGCTGCGAGCTGCCCGCTCAGCCAAAGCAATAAGTTGCTGGCGAACAAATGGCTTCTCCTTAATCGCGTCTACAAAAGTGTAATTCTCAACACAGTTGACGCCCAGCTCCGTTGCAATTTCACACGCAACGGATTTCGGTGTCGTCTTGCTATCCACGAAGAACAAATCCCGCTGACGTAGCTCATCGAATAGAACCCCGAGCAAACTGGTATCTGTTGTTGCATGAGAGCCCATGTGATTGTTTACACCCACAGCCTGCGGCAAGGCGGCCAACGCCAGGCGTACGCGGCGGCGGATTTCCGCTTCATCCATCTTGCTCCTCAACATGAACTGATTCGTTTCAAACCTGTCATTTCGCGGTTCCATGGGCAAGTGCAGCAGAACGTCCAATCCGTTTTCCCGCGCCTCCTGTGCAATCGCACGAGAGTATTTCAAGCCGGGTAGAATAGAAATCGCTAAATCCTCACCGAGGGTAAGAAAGTCCCGCGCCGGCGACTTATAGGCATTGCCGAAATCGTCAACAATGATGGCAATTTTGCCTTTGTAGCGAGAAATACTTTCATCACGCACCAGGACGACGTCGAAAAGTCGTTCATTTTGGTAAGCAAGTTCAATCATCATTTTATTTTGGATTGGACTCGATTTCGCATTCAACAGACGTCCTCCGAGCTCGCGGAAGCGGGCTACCAGGGAAGTATAAGCCTCAACCAGCGGCAAATCACGCGGAATCCGGACTTGCTTATGATGCTCATCGCCGCTGATCCATTCGACGTCGATGCCATAGTCGAATAACACGCGATACAAGCTGAATCGCAGGGCCTCCCTCTCTTCACGGTTGCTGAGCTCGGTTCTTTGTGGCAAGAAGTTGAGACCGGGCTGCGGGCGGTCCAGGAGCTTGATAGCTGTCAGGATCAGCATCGTGATGAGAAGAAACCAGCAAAATTTGACCTTCCGCCCTGGCAGTCGATTTTTCTCTGTTGCAGCGCTCAAGGGTTATTGAAAGAAGGCTTTTAGCTCACTCCACGACAACTGATTGTTGTCTGTACGAAAATCTTCCCATTTGTAGATAGCCCAGTTGCCATCATCATTTCTTTCCAGAAAAAACAGTGCCTGCCCGCTTGCCTCGTTTTCTAATCCTTCTGCTTGGCGACTGTGACGTACGATGATCGTGTAGTTTTGGGTAAAATTAGCGCTATTGGCGGTTTCGTTGCGGCTTTCTGTTTCAAACAGTAGCTGGACGAGCGAGTCCCGCGCGGTAGCCTGTAACATCTGTACAAAGTAGCGCCGTTCATCACGCAGCCCCCAATCGATGAACGTTCCCGGCTGGCTGGCAGCCACAGCCTGGTCCGGTATAAACTCAAATCTTCGGGCAGAGCGGCTGGTATCCACGAAGCTGCGCATATAGCCCTCGGCATTTCTCTCTGAAAACGCGAGCTGCATGTTGAGGAACACATTGTCCGGTGTAGTCGGTTCGATAATGCGCGTATTGGTATCCTCGGGTGGTTCCGGTTCGCGCGTCGTGAATGGGTTCTCGCAAGCGAATAACAGGCTTGCCGCCATGATGATACTGATAAACGCGTTTTTTAAAAGCACTTGCGAAAGAAACTTGAAACACGTATGTTGACTAACCGCACCCAAACCTGACAAACTACAAAACGAATCTATGTTTTTCCGACTACTCCTGCTTTTCACCGTCGTGCCGCTTGTGGAGCTTGCCCTGCTTATCGAATTGGGCAAACGCATCGGTGTTCTGGACACAGTTCTTATCGTGCTATTGACGGGATTTGCAGGCGCGGCGCTGGCACGACGGGAAGGTTTCGAGATCATCACACGCTTTCGCACTGAGCTGGCCCAGGGGCAGCTTCCGGCAGACAGCATGTTGGATGGCGCCCTGGTGCTATCCGGTGCATTGCTCCTGCTCACGCCCGGTTTGATCACGGATGCATTCGGTTTTTTTCTGATCATTCCGTTCACACGGGCACTGTGCAAGGCCACGGTCAAAAAATATTTGCGGAGAAAAATCAATTCAGGCGAAATCCATGTCAATTATAAAGTTGATGATTGAGCTGATAACGAACGTCAATATAGAGGTTGAGCGTTTCATTATCAAGCCCATTTTTTTTGACGTGTTAGCGTAAATCCGGGAGGCTCTGAGTATGACTGAATTGCTTTATCATACCGACAGCTATCTGAAAGAAGTCAAAGCGCGCGTCCAGGCAATCCAGGAGGAGGCGGTCGTTCTGGACAAAACCATTTTCTTTCCGGGAGGCGGCGGCCAGCCGCCTGATGCGGGCAAACTACTCTGGAGCGGATATGTGGGCCGTGTTGAAAAACTCAAGAAAGCAGGAAACGACGTGCTGCACTGGCTGGGCGGGCCCATGCCAGAAGTCGGGCAATTCGTCAAATGCAAGCTCGACTGGGAACGCCGCTATTGTTTGATGCGCACGCACACGGCGCTGCACATTTTGTGCGGCGTGATATGGCGTGACTTTGGCGCTCAGGTCACGGGCGGCAACATGGAGCCGGGAAGCGGCCGTTTGGACTTCGAGCTTGAATCCATGTCCGCAGATTTCGCAGACAAAATTGAACAGCTCATAAACGAGG
>CAZVSL010000333.1:0-7214 GCA_964629935.1 uncultured Calditrichaceae bacterium
GAAAGGTAAGCAGCTCAGGTCAAAAATGGAAGATGGGGTTGGCCGGATGGATACGAATAAGAGAGTCCTTTTTGCTAACCAATCATAACGTCTTTAACTGTTCAGGATGTAATATTTTGGCTACAAAGATCAAAGATTTGTCGGTGAGTTAAATAAATAATAGCAACCCACAAATAAAGACCTATAAAACCGGTTTCGGTGCAAACAAGGACCATCCTGTTGTGTGCTGCGCAGAAGCAAAACGACGCGCTGGAATCTAAAGTTCTCTATCTAACCCAGAAGCTCGCCCGTCTCAAATAGTGGCAACTCAAGAATAAGTACTTCGGTCTGGGTACAAAGATAAAGTCGCTTCGCGTCAATCGAACAACACTTAGACAATATTGACGCTTCTTCGGACGAGCAGAGTTCAAAGGGTGGAACGTATTCATAGCACTTCTCAGCATTTGAACTCACAGCGCACAGGCGAAGTACCAACCCTTTCTTGTAGTAGTGTCCTTCTTCCCACTAAGGACAGTCTTTCTTTTGTTGTCCCCCCTGATTATTAACCTTTTCTTGCGCATATGTTCCATGCTTATGAGTGTCTTTCTATCTTGAATAATTCTAAATTTCAGGAACTTAGACGTTAAAATGTGTAAAATGCAGTTAGGTTTATGGCAAGCTTTAAGGCGACTGGTTTTCAACAAACTTGAGCTTTAAAAACACCCTAGTTATAACCGATTTAACCAATACCCTTTCATCTTCCCTGTAATAGCCAACGATAAAGAGGGCGCCTACAAAGCAAACCAAAAGAATATTCTTTGCCATAAGAGAGATGGCGATGGATTGGAACTCGAACAGCGAAAGAGAATATATAGCCGTTGCTGTTATCATTAACTTGTACATGCGAGGAATATCATAGCTTACCGGATAAATTCGCATGGACATGATATATGTAATAGTGGTCATAGTTAGAAATGACGCAGCTGTCGCGACGGCCGCGCCATATATATCAAATCTGGGAATAAGAAGAAGGTTCAAAATTAGATTGAAAATGGCAGTGCTGCCAACAATCGCGCCTATCTTCCCTGTTTGTTTCTCAAGCAAGAAACCAACGTAGAAATTATAGTACATCCCATGTATGACATACGAGAAGGCTATAATGGGAACCACTTTATGTGCTTCAAAGAATGCCGGGGTTGCGATTACTCTGAGCAAATCTCCACAGAGCATTGATAAAGCCAACGCTACAAAAAAGGCTACAAACGTGAAGTAATCAAAAACTCTAGTAAAGACATCCTTTCCATCGGTCTTCTTTGCAATCTCAAAAATCTTTGCTTGCCAGACTAAAAGAAACGGTTGCACAACCAGAAAACTGATCAGATAACCAAACTTATATCCCAAGGAATATATTCCGACTTCAGCCAACGAATGATAATACTGCAGAAAGAAGCGGTCGGCGAATGTTAAACTGAACATACCGATAGCTGATGCGATCATGGGAAGGCCATAGTTTATCATTTCTCTTAGTTTCTTCAATGAAAAGCTGAGTTTAGTCTGCAACAGAGTATAGCTAACAAGAAAAATCCATCCCATGATATGACTCACTAAACTGCTATATAAAACGCCTACAACGCCCTTTTTCAATATTGCAACAAAGTAGATATTTAAGGCCAGACCTATAATCAATTTAGAAACGGAGACAAGAGAGTATAGAAATGATTTTTTTTGAGCCAATAAGAAAGAAAAACCTATATTTTCCTGCTGTAGAAAGAAGAAACTGAGAAAAATAATTTTGATATGAAACGCAAATTCCTTAGTACCGAAGACGAGAATAGATATCTTTGTAGCGAATGGAAGCAATAGTGCGATGGCAAGAAGAGTCACAACTGAAATGGCTATGTAGGCGGTGCTAACTACCTGTTTCTTGTCCCTTGCAGCATCGTATTGAAAATAGAAGCGCAAAATTGCAGAGCTTATTCCAAAGGAAAACAAGAGCGCTACAATTGTGGTAATATGATCTAGTATTTGTAACGTGCCATAATCGGAAGTAGTCAAATAGCGAGTATATAATGGAATCATGAAGAATCCGATGGCTTTCCTGGCTATATTGGACACTCCATAAACGAACGAATGTTTTAAGATGCTTCTTAGCTCGTTAAACATCTGATTTGCCATCTGTCGCCAAGGCAATTTGAGCAACATCTTCAATGTGGTTCATTGAAGAATGATAAGCGAGTTCTTCTAGTTTAGCATTTTCATAACTTCTGAATAAAGCTACTGGAAATAACAGGAACCACCAAAATTCTTCGATATATGTTTGGCTCATAAACATACCACAAGTCATAAAGACAATAAGCGTCATCTGAGTAGCGTATGCAAAGAGACGGTATTCAGCCGACTGTCGCAACTCGTAGCGATTCTGCTTGACCTTGCGAAGCATCCAAAAAGCGTTAACTATCATAGCGATAAGCACAAGCCCCCCGAAAATTCCAAGCTCGGCGAAGCAACGCAAATAGGTATTATGAGGGTCTCGGCGTGAGCCGTAATATTCGTCGCGTTGAATATATTCAAGGAAATTCCCTGCACCTACGCCAGTCGGATGGTCCGAGATGAGCCTGATGGTAGCCTGCCAGACATCCAATCTGCTCTGGCTGGATGCGTCTCTTTCCTGCTCTTCAGCACCAATCGTAGACATTCTTTCCCAGAATCCGCTGTCAGTAAGCATGGGGAGTCCCATAAGACCTAATATCAAAAGGATCAATATCTTCTTTCGATAGCCCGGGATAGCCAGAAATAACGCAGCAACCAAGCCAACCGCCCCGCCAACGAAAGCGGCGCGGGTTCGTGTCAATATGATGCCATTCACAACAAATGCCGCAGACAAAAGGCAGATCAACTTCGCCCACCATTTTTTCTCAATCATAAAAATCATACCGATGAACGGTAATATTGATACAAAGTGAGCCGCCAGAAAACTTGACTCACTGAAATCGGGACCACCAATATTATTTAGCCGACCATCCACAAACGCACCCGCTGGTGCCGTATATGCCTGTACACCCAAATAAAGAGTTCCTATAATGAAAATCCACACTACATATCTGATCCTTTTTAGATCCACCACTACGTGTGTAAACATCAACAAAAAAACCGTAATTTTGGTCATCTTTATGGGGGCAAATTCGCTGTCGAACTGTTGCTCCAGCAAAGGAGGTTCGACAAAAAACACCAGCCAAAGTAAACCTACAAAGATGAGCAATAGGCTCTCCTGCGCGATCAGAAGTTTCCTAAAGCGCAACTTGCGAAAATGGATGAGAAAACTGATACCTGTTAAAAGAGCAATGGTAAAGCTAAAGCGAATACCTTTGCTCTTGAGTACCTCACCCCACCATTGATCCTCGGGATAAACATGATAGTGGCCCAAGTACCCCAGAATCCCGATTAGGGGATTTGCCAAGGTGGTGATGCAAACCAAACCAAAAATACCAGCAAAAAGAACTACCTTTAGCCCCATATATAATCAACTGGATTTAATTTTCACAGATAACGTTGGATAATGGCCTCCAGTCCGCGGAATTGTCTTTCGCGTGAGAATGAAAGCGGGACTTGTCTTTGACCTAATACACCAGGCCGCTCCCTTGTCCATTTTGTCAGATGGGCTGTGAGTCCCTCCACGTCATCGTAATGATAACAAAAAGCATTCGGATAGCCTCTCAAGATTTCCTCAGTTTCGCCGGAACTTATAATAGCCAGGATTGGTTTGCCAAGTCCCATATACTCGTACAACTTAGCTGGCACCTGAAGACGTGGAGCCTCTGTATATTGAATCAAAACCAGCACATCTGACTCTAACATGTGTGCCAAACTTTGAGCGTAATCGACCCTAGGCAAAATCTCAACATAGTCGGATATTTTCATCTCAGCAAGTTGTTTTGAAAATGCTGCAGATTCGACCATATCGCCGCCCCCCAAGAATCTAAGCAATGGCTTAAACCCACCCACCTTACAACAGCCCTTCATATTCCCGATGGCCTTTAGCAATGGCAAGGGATTTCGAAAATTCCCATAGACTGCTCCGGCATGTGTCAGGAGGAGCCTGTCTCTGTGGGGGGAGCGCTTGGCCAAAGGCAATGTCCTCAAGTCGAATCCATTGTAGACCACTGAAATCTCATCACCTGCCTTATCAGCGTGTCTGCGCATGATCTCAGTTTTCAAACCCTTAGTAGTCGTGACTAGGTGATCCGCGAGCCCAACAATCTTTTGTTCCAACCAGTTCTCAATTCTCAGTCTAAACCTCCGTTGAACACAATTGAGTTGCGGATGCACCCACGGATCACGAAATTCTGCAATCCATGGCAAGCCCGTCATTTTCTTCAAACGGTAAGCCAAAAGATGAGACGATGGTGGAGGTGAAGACGAGTAAAGCACTTTTATATTCTGTTCAGAGATCAGTTCTAAACCTGCTCTCACACCCCAGAAAACCCAGCTTAAATACCGATCTGGCGTGGCTACCAGCGAGATGTATCGACCTTTAATCGAAAAGGCATCGACTGTATCAATATAGCGCACGCGCTTAATATTCTTTTCTATAGTCAAACCTTCCTCCGATGCAGCAGCGACAGTCAAGACGGAAACATGAAAACCAGTTCTGGACAAATAATCCTTAAGTTTGCGCAATCGGATGCTTCCACTAGAGTTATCAGGTGGATAGTAAAATGTAACCAATAAAATATTCTTCATAAGACCAGCGTTACCAAGAAAGACATTCAGGTCATTAATTTGGGACGAATTGGAGTTCGGATAAGAGTTGTTTGTTATGACTAGGCGACTGGACTATCCATCACCCAGAACACTATTTGAGGAATACCATTTCTCTATATCTTGTAGACTTGCCAGCAGTCAACTTATAGATATAAACGCCGCTCGCACCGAGATTGCCTTTCTGATCCATGCCATCCCAGGTCACACTGTGTGTCCCTGCTTCAAACGAACGTGATACCAACGTCCGAACACGCTTCCCCTGAATATTGTAAACTGTAATCTCCACTTTTTCCTGTCTGGGAAGACTAAATTTGATGACAGTCTCACCGTTAAAAGGATTCGGGTAATTCTGTGTCAGGGACAACTCATTAGGCAGCTCTTTCTTAGTACTTATTACAGATGTTGCATCTTGGGATAGTAGCCATTCTGTGTGTAAGTAGATTTGATGCCCTCTACCCGTCCAACCGTGAATTTTTGTTTGTGTCCCGGGATACTGAGGAGAATAATAGCCGGCTCCCGTTCTAAACATGGGATCGACAAGAGTGTTACCTCCGAGCTGATACCAAAAGACTGAGTCCCTGAACAACTTTCGGGCCATATCAAGGTAGCCAACATCCCGGGTCAATTGGTAAGCATACGCCAGCAAGTCCGCATAAAACCAGGTCCATATCACAAAGCCGCTCTTTGCTTTACCACGCTCCCAGAATGTAGCCGCCTGGAAAGGCATATATTTACCATCTTCCTCATAGCCACCAAATAAGGCTTCATCCTTCAGCCAATCAGCCATCCTGACTATAAGGGCGCCAATTTCACTGTCATCTGAATAAAAGTGCAAGTAAATAAGCGCCTCAATCACATAGTTGAAGAAGGTGAGTTTAGACTTGTCTTTATCGCCCCCTTCCATCCAAAAGCCTTCACCGCCACTCTGCTGTTCCAAATACAGCAAGCTGTTCTTGCCAATGGCTTGGGCTAATTCCAGGTATTTGTTGCTACCTTCGACCCGGTAAAGATTAAGCAAATTCAGCATACTCCAACCTTGAAAACGAATTTCCCAGGAACCACCGTTTTCTCCATTGAGAAATTTGCCCATGTTCAGATAGATGTTCTCATACACTGCTTTTGCACTTTCCCGGGCCTTATGGTCTCCGGTCAGCAAGTAATACAGTATCAAGCCACCATTCCAGGTGTGGGTTAGCTTAGGGGTCGCTTCACCCGTCCTGCCATGATACCCCTTTTCGTAACGTTGGAGGTGATTGTTCCAACGGTGTTCCCCTCCTTGGTCTTCCCGGTTGCCATGGTATTGATCGATGTCATAGCGGTGACGAGCCATCTCCTCGCCCATTTCCATGAATCTGTTTCTACCTGTCCTCAGGTAATGCAGGAGCATCGAGTAGGGCCAGTCATAGTGGAGTGAGCAATATTTCTCAGCCCACCATAAGTCACCAAAGTCCATCCAGCCATAAAACAGTCCCCCACCATTTTCTCTTGCAGTGTAAATCGTAGTTGGCGGCTGGTTGTTATATACCTCACCATCTTCCAAATAAAGCTTGGCACGTTGAATCTGGTCAAATCTCTGCAGGGCCTCATCCAGTTCAGGGTCTTCATGGTGCATATCGTCAGGGCCTATCATACCCAGAGCTTCAGTGAATGCATACCAATCCGGTGGCGCCAGAGCGAACAGGGGTTTTTTGAAAGAACTAACCATGGAGTTTACGAAATCCAAATCCTGAGCGCCACCATAGAATCTGAAAAGCAGTTCATAGGTTTTGTGGCGACCGCCTTCAAACTGGTAAGTCTCCGGTTTAGAGTTCGGTGGCTCAAAATCGTTGGAGCCAACGTTATCAGGATATTTGCCTTCTGAAGGCCACAATCCCAATATCAGCCTGCCATCTTGTAAAGACACTTTCTTTGGCCAGTTCTGCCAGAAGTAACGTTGTGCAACGGTGATGCCTTTGGTCACATCGTTGACATCCAGCCAGCCCTCGGAGCGGCTGCCAGTTTCAAGTACAACGTCCTGGACTTCGATCGTATAGGCGAAATTCTGAGATTCATCGTTGGCGTTGCTTTGGTGATCCTGATATAAGGAAAACGGCTGGCCGGATAACACAGTTGCAAAGTCACCAGAGGCAACATGCCGGGTCGCCCCAAAGTCAGCCAGTTCTAATTTTATGGATAAATCCTCAAAATAGAGCCATTGTTTCGGGGCATACTTATTTTCCGGCCAGTTGCCGTACGCACCGTTATTCTCAAATGTAAACAAGACCTTGACATAATCCTGGTCATTGTAAAAATGGAATCGCACCGTATAGTTGATGTATGGGAAAGGCTGTGACAACCTGGGATGCGTGGTGGAATCGAACGGCGTGGTCAGGAATTCACCGTTGCTATTTTTGAAGCCGCCGGTTACCTTGATGACAGCGTGTTCCGAGCCGTTCTCTTCGATGACGACTTTTGGCTTATCCAGGGCTGAATAG